>NZ_JBIMKV010000007.1:0-196840 GCF_051860985.1 Nevskia sp.
CGGTGCGTAACGCGTCAACTTGTTCATGGCTTCATCCTCTCAAGGTTTGAAGCCTCCGAGAAAGACGGGGCGGTTCAAAGCACCTGCTGGACCCGATCTTCTATGAGCAGGTGTCGAAGCACGGCCGCAAGTTCAAGATCCGTGCCCCCACGAAGAACATCGCCGAGATGTTCCCGTACCAGTACATGGAAGCCACGCTGAAGAACTACGGCAAGGCCAAGTTCGACGACACCGGTAACGTCGTGGAAGCGGCCACCGGTGGTCCGTGGATCGGCGGCAACCCGTTCCCGGACATCAAGACCGGCGACGAAGGCATCGCCAACCTGACGCTGAGCTGGGGCCGCCACGACATGTCGCAGTACGCCGTGCGCGACTTCGACATCAACCCGGACGGCTCGCCGGCGTACACGTACGACTTCTTCTGGACCGAGCTGAACACCACCGCTCGTACCGGCAAGGACAAGTACTTCAAAGACAAGAAGGACATGCTGCGCTTCCAGTCGGTGTTCTTCACGAGCCCGCAGGAACAGGCCGGCGCCTCGTTCCTGGTGCCGTGGTACTACGACCAGCGCAAGTTCCCGGAAATCTACGGCTACCTGCCGCAGTTCCGCCGCGTGCGCCAGTTCCCGGCGAACCAGCGCTTCGAACCGCTGGTGCCGGGCATCACGCTGTTCCTGTCCGATGCCTGGGCCGCCGGCGATCCGATGCGCACCTGGGGCAACACCAAGATCGTCGGCCGTGAACCGCACCTCGCGGCACTCGGCGGCAATTTCCGCGGTGAAGAGCATCCGAACTGGGAAAACCACAACCGTCACGGCGGTCCGAAGGGTCAGACCTTCATGGACTACACGATGGAACTGGTGCCCGAGTGCGTGGTGATCGAATCGGAGCCAACGGGCTATCCGCGCGCGCCGGTCGGCAAGAAGAAGATCTGGGTCGACGTCCGCAATGCGATGGTCATCGCCTACATCACCTACGACCGTCGCGGCGCGATCTGGAAGCAGGTGGACCCGGCGTTTGGCCCGCAGATCCAGGGCAAGTTCGTCAACAAGGACGAGACCGGTCATCCGAACTGGTCGTGGACCTCGGTGCACATCCACGACATCCAGTCGAACCGCATGTCGCTGTTGAACCACGTCAAGCAGATTTCGGGCGGCTACTCCAGCTCGTACTACTCGCCGGACGAGAACGCCGTCTACGAGAAGTTCTGCACCCAATCCGCCATCGCGCGACTTGGCACTGTCTGAGGCCATCCTCCGGCCCAGAACCTTCCTCTCCGCCCGGCGTGCAGCCGGGCGGAGAGGCTTTCAGGAGATTGATGTGCGTTCAGCAATTCTCAGCTTCATCGGCGCCGCAGCACTCGGTCTGGTCACTGCGGCCAGCGCGGCGGACAAGGGCAACGGCGTCATCCGTACCCTTGCCCAGGGCATCCCGCATTCCGCGTTCTTCGGCATCAGCTTCGACGCCGGCAAAGGCGTGGCGGTCGGCATGGGCGGCGCGATCGCATTCAGTGACGATGCCGGTGCGACCTGGAATCCGGTCAAGCAGACCCTTACCGATTCAGCACTGCTGGCGGTCGAACGCCGCGGCAGTCACACCGTCGCCGTCGGCCAGGCGGGCCTGGTGCTCGTCGAAGACGCGCCCGGCCAATGGGCCAAAGGCGAAAGCGGCATCGAACGGCGCCTGCTGTCGGTCAGCGTGAACTCCGCAGGGCTGGCCGTGGCCGGCGGCGAGTTCGGCACGCTGATCCGCTCGGACGACGGCGGCAAGACCTGGGCCCAGGCGGCGCCGGACTGGAGTCGTTACGCCGACGAAAGCGCGCCGGGCACTGGCGAGCCGACCATCTACAGCGTGCACGTCGCCGAATCCGGCGACATCACAATTGCCGGCGAATTCGGCCTGATCTTCCGCCTTGCTGCTGGGGGCAGCGAGTGGCAGGTGCTGAATCCGCTGGTAGCCGGTACGCCGACCATCTTCGCGACCCACATCTCCGACAGCCGCACGCGCAACAGCTACGCGGTCGGCCAGCGCGGGCAGGTGCTGATCTCGACCGACGGCGGCAGCACCTGGTTCAAGAACCCGGTCAAGACCGAATCGAATTTCCTCGGTGTCGCGGCCGCACCGGGCGGCAAGGTGGTGATCACCGGCATGCGCGTGATGGCGACCAGCAAGGACGGCGGCATCCACTGGACGCAGGTGACCGAAGGAGATGTCACCACCGACTGGTATCAGGCCGTGAGAACCGAAACGACCTCGGGCAGGGTCATGGCAGTTGGCCACTCGGGCCGGATCATCGAGATCGCGGGCTGAAACAAGTTATTCAACGGCAGGGTCGGGTCCCGCAACGCTGCAAGTGCGACGGCGTGCGTGGACCTGGAATCGATTACTAGAACGCTGGAGGGGGCAACATGCGACTGAAGAAGGCGAAACAACTGGGGATTCTTGCGATCGGGCTGTCGGCGCTGACGCCGCAGTTCGTGCAGGCTGCCGGCGGTGCCGGCAGCAAGTTTCTTGGCGGTGACTTTTCCTACAACGGCTTCGTGCGCTGGGACGTTGCCTTCAGCACCGACGACCGCGTGCAGCAGGCCAACCAGTTCGGCGATCTTGCCAACGGCGTGCCGATTCGCCGAGTTGTAGGCAACCCGGCGCTGAACTACGCCCAGCCGCTGCTGCCGACCGACGCGCTGATCGGCCCGGCCGGCATCATTCCACTGGGCAGCCTCGCCGTGTTGCCGCCGACCGAGGGCGTGACCAATCTTCAGGGCACCAACGACACGTTCACTCGCTACGTGCCGAAGAAGAATCAGCTCGTCAACTACAACCTGCTGCGCTTCGAGATCACGCCGACCCTCGCCTGGGGCGACTGGTCGCTGATCACCCGCCTGCGTGCCGCCTACCACCCGGACCATCTGGGGATGGAAGAGTTCGCGGCCGGCGACTACGCCAACATCAATGGCGGCTTCGACGGCGGCACCACGCCTGATCGCCAGTTCCAGGGGCGGCCCGACAAGCTCGGCTTCGCGGTCGACGGCAAGAAGAATCCGCTGTTCTTCGAACGCTCGGGCCGCAACTACCAGGTCGACCTGCCGGCCTTCTTCCTGCAATGGAACAGCGGCAACACGACGGTCCGCGTCGGCAACCAGACGGTGGCCTGGGGCCAGCTGCTGTTCTTCCGCATCATGGACACCGCGAATGGCCTGGACCTTCGCCGTCACCTGATTCTGAACCGTGCGGTCGAGGAATATGCCGACGCGCGTGAATCGGCGCCGGGCATCCGCATCACCACGCAGATCACCGACCAGATTTCGGGCGACTTCTTCGCGCAGCAGTTCATCCCGACGATCATCAACAACGTCAACACCTCGTACAACGTGGTGCCGTCGCAGTTCTACCTGCACGATCGCTACTGGCAGGACGGCGCCTACAAGAAGGCGAATTTCGGCATCCGCTTCAAGGGTGAGTTCGGTAACTACAACCTGCAGGCGATGTACACCCGGCGCTACAACCCGCTGGGCGCCATCCGCTGGACGCAGTCCGGCGTCAACAAGTCGCTGCCGAACTCCAACATCCTCGGTCTCGCCTTCAATCAGTACTGCAACCTGGTGCTCGGCACCGGCGGCGATGGCTGCGGCCCGATCCTGGCCGGCACGCCGTTCGAAGTCGCCCCGGCCGGCGTGTTCACCGCCGAGGAATGGTTCAACTACGCCGGCTACATCAAGCTCGATGCCATGGAAGGTCTCGATCGCGCGATCGATGAGTTCGAGTCGTCACAGATGCTGCTGGCCCGGACTGTCAACGGTGACTTCGCTGCGGCCGAAGGCGAGCTGAGCGCCTTCTTCGTGGCAGCCGAAGGCCTGCATGGCCACATCGAGCGCAAGTACTTCCAGGAAAACGTCTTCGGCCTCGGCGGCGGTTACGTGACCGAAGCGGAGCCGGGCTCGATCTTCGACCAGATCATCATGAATCTGGAAGCGACCTACACGCCGAAGCGCGTCTTCACCGCAATCGACCTGCGCCAGGGCTTCGACAAGCGCAGCGAAATCCAGGTCGGCTTCGTGGCCGAGAAGTACCAGCGTTTCTCCACCGAGTTCCCGGCCACCTACATGGTGTTCCAGTACTTGTGGCAGAAGGAGAGCGATCTGGTGGGCCTGCTGCTCGATGGCTACGGCAGCGAGAACTACTCCAGCAATGGCGTGGTGCTGGATCCGACGATTCCGACCAGCAACAACCCGAAGATCACGCCGGGAGTCAAGGCTGGTGCGAACTATGCCGTGTTCGCGATGCTGCAGCCGTTCCCGAACTACATCTGGGAACTCAGCGCGGCAACGCTGGTGGACGTCCAGGGCGGTGTGCTGTTCCAGCCGGGTGTGGTCTGGAAGCCGCGCGGCAACATCACGCTGAACATGTTCTACAACTTCGTGCACGACAACGCTTGGGGCAACAACGCCAACAAGAACATCGTGCGCCTGATCGGCCAGACCAACGAACTGACGCTGCGACTCGGCTACCAGTTCTGATGCGCCGGCCACCTGCAGTGTCGGCGAGAACCGCAGGCGGCCATCTGGAGGGACGAACCGGATGGGCAATGCCATCCGGTTCGTCTACAAAGTGGAAGGCGCTGCTGCACCGTCCACGATTCGCCGTACCGTCGTACCGGCACTGCTCCGTCGTACGAACGGTATCCGTTGAACCCTTGATCTGAAGAACGCCATGTCCTCTGCCCCCAACGCAATGCCCCTTCGCTTCCGGATCGCCAAGTGGGTGATGGATCGCCGCGCCATGGTTTCGGTGTGGTTCGTGATCGTCACGCTCGCTTTCGCAGCCGGGATTCCGCGAGTGGAAATCCGCACGATTTTCGCCGACCTGCTGCCGCAGGACGACGAGTTCGTGAAGATCTACAACGCGCATCCGAACTTCGGTAATCCGCTGACCATGTTCGTGATGCTGAAGCGCAAGAACGGCGACATCTACCACGCCGAGACATTGCAGAAGGTCTGGGACCTGACCCGCAACATCGACTTGACCGAGGGCGTGGACCACGACCAGATCATCTCGATCTCCACCGAAAAGCTGCGTTACGTCGAAGCCACGCCGCAGGGTGTGGACGTTCGCCCACTGATGGGTGACGCGGTACCGAAGGACCCGGCGGAGGTCGAGGATTTCCGTCGTCGCGTCGCCCAGTCGCCGAACGCCCGCAACTTCTATGTGTCGGCCGACGGCTCGTCGACCCTGATCAGCGCCACCTTCCAGACCTCGGTCCAGTACGGCGTGGCGTTCAACTACGTCGATGGCCTGGTCAAGGCGGCCGCCGACGAGAACCACGAAGTGTTCCTCGCCGGCCAGCCGGCGCTGACCGGCTGGGTCTATCGCTTCCAGAAGCAGACCTACCAGATCTTCGGTGTCACCGTCGCGCTGCTGTTCATCGCGCTGGTGCTGTACATGCGCAACGTGGCCGGCGTGGTCGTGCCGGTGGTCTGCGCGGCGATGGCCGGCGTCTGGGGCTTCGGCTTTATCGGCTGGGTCGGATTCCCGGTCGAACCGCTGCTGATGATCGTGCCGCTGCTGCTGGTGGCGCGAACGTTCTCGCACTGCATCCAGTTCACCGAGCGCTACTACGAGGTGCTCAAGCACCTCGGCGACAAGCGCAAGGCGGCCGAAGTGACGATGGGCGTGATGATGGCGCCGTCGATCCTCGGCATCATGACCGACGTGTTCGGCATCATCTTCATCGCCATCGCGCCGATCCGCACGATGTACGGCCACGCGATTTTCTGCGGCGCCTGGGCGCTGTGGATCATCCCGACCGGCGTGTTCCTGATCTCGATCCTGCTGTCCTACCTGCCGTTGCCCAAGAACATCGACCGCATCACCGGCGGCGGTGGCAAGGAAACCGGCATTCACAAGATTCAGGGCGACCTGCTGCGCAAGATCGCCACGCTGACCTACGGAAAGCCGGCGCTGTACACCAGCATCTTCTCGGTGTTCCTGCTGATCTGGGGTGTCTGGGCGTCGATGGAGATCAAGATCGGCAACCCGGTCGAAGGCTCGAACCTGCTGCACTACGACTCCGAGTTCAACACGGCCATCCGCGCGATCAACTCGCAGTTCCCGGGCACCAACACGCTGGAAATCGTCATCGAGGCGAAGAACGACAAGGACGGCACCAATCGCGTCGCGCTGTCGGCCGAAGCGATGAAGATTCGTTCGCAAATCCAGGCGATCGTCGAATCCGATCCGATCCTGAAGCCGCGTGCCACGCTGTCGTTCAGCGACTACATGTACGAAGGCAACCGCCTGTTCTCCGGTGGCAACCCGCAGTGGCTGCCGGTGGATCCGAACAAGCGCGCCGCGTTCTCGGCCGGCCAGGCGGTGATGTTCGGTTCCAGCCCGCTGAACTTCGGCCACGTGATGGACTTCGAAGCGCAGCACTCCACGGTGTCGCTGTGGTACGCGGACAACAAGCAGGAAACCGTCGATGCCGCGCTCGCCAGCGCCCAGCGTGCGGTGGATACGGTCGGCAAGGACCATGAAGCGTTCACGGTTCGCCTCGGCACCGGCTTCATCGCGCTGCAGCAGGCGATGAATAACGTGGTGCACCGCTACCACTGGTTCATTCTCGGCATGGTCAACATTGCCATCGCGATCATCGCCGGCTACGCCTACCGCTCGGTGGTTGCCGCGATGCTGCTGCTGATCCCGGTGAACATGTCGAACTTCCTGCTCAACGCCGCGATGTACTCGCTCGGCATCGGCCTCGACATCAACGCTGTCATCGTCGCGGTGATGGGCGTCGGCGTCGGCATCGACTACGGCATCTACCTGCTGTCGCGCATCGTCGAGGAATACCAGGCGCACAACAAGAACTGGGAGAAGGCCATCACCGTGGCGCTGACCACCACCGGCAAGGCCATCATGTTCACGGCCACCATCATGCTGTCGGGTATCCTGCCGTGGTACTTCCTGTCGGAATTCAAGTTCATGGCCGACATGGGCATGCTGCTGGTGGCGATCATGCTGATCAACATGGTGCTGTCGCTGGTGGTGCTGCCGCTGATCGTCTGGCTCGTGAAGCCGAAGTTCGCCGATAATGAAGATCTGGCGGTGGGCGAGAACATCGACCTGTCGCAGTTCATGACCAAGGAGCCGACGCAAGCGAAAGCCTGACGTTGGTCCCGTCCCAGAAGGAGACGCAGTGAGGCGGGAAAAGAGGAATTCGCGAACGTTTTCACTGCTGCTTTCCAGTCTGTTGCTGACGACGCAGCCGCTGCACGCCGAGGATGGCGTGGCAGCGGCTTCGCCGTTTCCGGGCACTGACAACGGCGGCTCCCCGAACGTTGATGCCGCGCCGCCTTCGGTGGTGCTGCCGACCGAGCAGGCGCCGGTACTGCCGCCCGAGGCCGCCGTCGTGCCGCCGCCGGCTGCGGAAGTGATCGCGCCGGCCAATCTCGCGGCCGCCGTCCCGAGCCGCGACGCCCAGGGGCTGGAGTACGAGGCGCACCGCCTGCTGGCGGTGGCCGGCGTGCTGGCCGACGAGCGCAGCATCCCGGTGGCGCATCGGCTTGATCTCTACATCCGGCAGACCGGGCTCGGTCGCGGCACGGTCGAATCGTTGCAGTACGCGATCGACGACGCCCCGGCGGTGACCGTCGATTTCTCGGCTGCGCAGGCCAAGGCGCTGTCCGACAAGGACAGCCCGCTGCGGATCGCGCGGCTGCCGATTCCCGCTGGTGCCCAGCGGCTGCAGGTGCTGCTGCGGCTCGCCAAGTCGGGTGAGGCCGAAGCCCGCCGGCTGAGCGCCGATTTCCCGCTGGACCGCGCCAGCGGCCCGATCGAATTGGCGGCGCTGTTCGACACCGGCACCCTCACCGGTGCCAGCCTGCGGCTGCAACGCGCGATGGCGCGCGAGGCGGGCGAGGGCTCGCTGCTCGGCATCGATTTCGACGGCCTGATCGGCAGCGCCGGCCGCTATCGGCCGGGCGATGACCACGACCCGGCGCTGGGCCATGCCCGCAAGCTGCTGCAGCTGGACGACAGCAGCGGCGCGCTGGTCGAGCTGTTGTCGATCGCCGAACGCCGCCGCCTGCCGAACGGCAGCCTGCCGACCTTCGAAGCGCCGTACTGGCTGGAAACCGCCCGGCTGCTACGTCAGGAAGGGCTGCTGGATCGCGCCCAGCAGATTTGCGACGACCTGTCGCCGCGCCGCGCGATCCGCGCCGCCGTCGCCATCGAGCGACTGGCGCTCGGTGAAGCGCGGCTCGCGATCGGCGACCTGACGGGCGCCGAAAAGCAGCTGACCCTGGCCCAGCCGCATCTGCCGGAGTTCCGCCAGCCCGATCTCCGCTCGGCACTCGGCATGCTGCAGCTGGCGCAGAAGCGCTCGCGCGAAGCCACGGCCACGCTCAACACGCGCTCGCCGGAATCGATCGAGGCGTTCCGCTACATGCTGTCTTCGACCGAAGCGGTCCGCGCCACGGCCTACAGCCGCTACAACCTGGCGATCGCGACCTTGCGCAACGGCGACGTGCAGATGGCGCTCAGCTGGCTCGATCTGCTCGGCCGCACGGAAAGCAATGATCCCGAGCTGCTGTCGCTGCGCGACAAGGCCAATCTCGCGCTCGGCTGGCATTTCCTGCAGCAGAAGCAGGGCCGCACCGCCCTTGGCGTGCTCGGCCGGATCCGCAGCGAAGGGCTGGCTTCGAACCGCGCGCTGCTCGGCATGGGCTGGGCGCAGCTGGCGCCGGCCGGCGAGCGCCTGAAACGCCCGCAGCTGGGCGACAACTCGGCCCGTTCGACCGACCAGATCAGCGACCTGCCGGCACCGGTGCGCAACTCGCTGGAGCGTTTGCGGGTGCTGGAGCCGGAGGTCAACGGCAGCTGGCTCGGGCCGAGCAGCTTCGAACGTGACGATCCGCCGAAGGATCGCCGCGAGGGCCTGCAGCGGGCGCTGCGGATCTGGAACGTGCTGGTGGTCCGCGACGAGCGCGATCCCGCCGTCCAGGAAGCCAAGCTGGCCGTGGCCTACGCGCACGACCAGCTGCGCGAAGGTGCCGAGGCGCGGGTAGCGTATGCGGTGGCGATCGAATCGCTGCGCAAGGTCGATGCCGCCATCGACACCGAAACCGCCTATGCCACGGGCGGCGCGCTGCGCAACACGCTGACGACGATGACCGATCAGGCCGCGCTGTTCGGCATGCTCGATCAGCTGCACCTGCCGCCAGAGGAATCGACTTTCCCGCTGTACGCCAAGCTCGACCGGCTGCAGCAGCGCAATCGCCTGCAGCAGACGCTGACCGAGGCCCGCCAGCGGCTGGAGCAGCCCAGCGAGGCCGGACCGACCGTTTCGCCGGATCTGTTCGCGCGCCTGAACAGCTTCGAGACCTGGCTGAGCCGCCAGCGCAGCAGCATGGCCAACGAAGCGGAAACGACGATCAAGACCCGTCTGAATGCCCGGCGCACGACCACCCGCGACTACCTGAAGACGGCCCTGCTGTCGCTGGCGCGGCTGGAAGACACGCCGAACCTCGACAGTCGCGGCGCGGTGCCCGAAGCGCCGGCCTGCGAAGGGGCAAGCTGCCCCTGAGCGATCCGGCCGGAACCTCGGAAGCGGACATAAAAAAGGCCGGGACGCGCAAGCGTCCCGGCCTTTCTCATGCGGCTGTCGCGGGTGTCAGAGCCGCTCGTAGATCGTCGCGATGCCCTGGCCGCCGCCGATGCACATCGTCACCAGGGCGTAGCGGCCTCCGATGCGATGCAGTTCGTGGACCGCCTTGGTGGTGATGATCGCGCCGGTGGCGCCGACCGGGTGGCCGAGCGAAATCCCCGAGCCATTCGGGTTGACCTTGTCCGGATCGAAGCCCAGTTCCTGGGCCACCGCGCAGGCCTGGGCTGCAAAGGCCTCGTTCGACTCGATCACGTCCATGTCGGCCACCGTCAGGCCAGCCTTCGCCAGCGCCGCCTTCGACGCCGGCACCGGGCCGATGCCCATGTATTCCGGCTCGACGCCGGCATGGGCGTAGGCCACCAGCCGCGCCAGCGGTTTCAGGCCCAGCGCTGCGGCACGGCCGGCTTCGGCCAGCACCACGGCCGCTGCGCCGTCGTTGATGCCGGAGGCATTGCCGGCCGTCACCAGACCATCCTTCTTGAACACCGGCTTCATCTTGGCCAGTGTCTCGACGCTGGAATCGCCGCGCACGTTCTCATCGACGACGAAGCTCACCACGCCCTTGCGGGTCTGGATCTCCACCGGCGTGATCTGGCCGTTGAAGCGGCCTTCCGCGATGGCCCGGGCGGCGCGCTGCTGGCTGTTCACCGCCAGCGCGTCCTGCATTTCGCGGGTGATGCCGTAGCGCGCGGCGACGTTTTCGGCGGTGATGCCCATATGGATCGCATGGAACGGGTCGTGAAGGATGCCGGTCATGTAGTCCAGCATCTTGGCATCGCCCATCCGCGCGCCCCAGCGGCCGGCCGGCAGCAGATACGGGCCGCGGCTCATCGACTCGGCGCCGGCGCCGACGGCGATGTCGCAATCGCCGAGCAGGATCGACTGCGCTGCCGACACGATGGCCTGCACGCCCGAGCCGCACAGCCGGTTGACGTTGAAGGCTGGCGTTTCCTTCGGGATGCCGGCCTCGATCGCCGCCACGCGGCTCAGGTAGGCGTCGCGCGGCTCGGTCGGAATGACGTTGCCCATGACCAGGTGGCCGACGTCGTCCGGCTTGACGCCGGCATGCGCGAGTGCCGCCTTCACTGCGGTCGTCGCCAGCGTCGCCAGCGGCACATCCTTCAGCGTGCCGCCGAAGCTGCCGATCGCCGTGCGCATCGCGCCCACCACCACCACTTCCCGCTTGGACATCTTGATCTCCTGAATAGGGACTACTCGCGCCGGACCCGCCGGCGCGCGGATTCTAGGCGGCAACGCCACCGAGCATCGCCACCTACCCGCGCTGGTCGGCGGGGAAGAACGAAACGGCTAGACCGGGTCCCAGGTGAACACGTCGCCCGAACGGTGCAGCGGGTAGAAATCGTTCTGGAACTGCGGGAACACGCGGTCGACGATCGCTTCCGGCGTCCAGCCATCGCTGGTGTGCGCGGTGCGGATCGGGCGCGGCTGGCTGAACAGGTAGATCTCGTTGTTGCGCACACCGAAGATCTGGCCGGTGACGTGCTTGGCCTGATCGCTGGCAAGCGCCGCGACAAACGGCGCGATCTTTTCCGGGATCAGCTTCTTCAGGCCTTCGACGCGCTTCTTCTGTTCCGGCGTCTCGTCCGGAATGGAGCTGACCATGCGCGTCCAGGCGAACGGCGCGATGGCGTTGGAGCGCACGCCGAAGCGCTGCATGTCGAGCGCGATCGCCTTGCTCAGACCGACGATGCCGAGCTTGGCCGCGCAGTAGTTGGCCTGCCCGAAGTTGCCGACCAGACCGGAGGTCGAGGTCATGTGGATGAAGCTGCCCGAGCCCTGTTCCTTGAAGTACGGGGCGGCAGCACGGCTGGTGTTCCACGAGCCCTTCAGGTGCACGGCGATCACCGCGTCGAATTCCTCTTCCGACATCTTGTGGAAGATCACGTCGCGCAGGTTGCCGGCGTTGTTGACCACGATGTCGATGCGGCCGAAGGCCGAACGCGCCGCTTCGACCATGCGCTGCGCGCCTTCGAAGCTGGCCACCGAATCGGTGTTGGCGATGGCGTCGCTGCCCAGTTCCTTGATTTCGCGGACCACGCTTTCCGCAGGTGATTCGGCCGTGGCGTCGCCGCTCAGCGACACGCCGAGATCATTGATGACCACCTTGGCGCCGGCACGCGCCAGCTCCAGCGCGATGCCGCGACCGATGCCGCGGCCGGCGCCGGTGACGAGAGCGACCTTGCCGGCCAGCAGGCCCGTTGCAGTCGGATTGGACATGGAGAGCGTTCCTTGGATGAAGGGGTTGTTCGGAAGAATTCGGCTTCAGAGCTTGCGCAGGATCGCGTCCCAGTCGGCCGCCAGCTGCGTGCGGAATGCCGGTGCCGCGACGGCGATCAGCGCCTCGGCGCGGCCGCGAAGATCGCGACCGCGCAGCTCGGCGATGCCGTGTTCGGTGACCACGTAATCGGCCGCGTGACGCGGCAGCGCGACCAGCCCGTTGTTGAAGCGGGCGACGATCCGCGAGTGTCGGCCGTCGTCGGTCGCGGCCGGCAAGGCAACGATCGAGCGGCCTTCGTTCGACAGCTGCGCACCGGCGACGAATGCCGGCAGACCGCCGACGCCGGCCATCAGCCGGCCGTTCAGCGAGTCGGCATTGACCTGCCCGAACAGATCGACCTCGACCGCCGAGTTGATCGCGCAGAACTGGTTGAGTGCCGCCAGCCGGCGGACGTCATGGGTCTGCGAAACCGGCCGGAAGTAGTAGCTGTCGTCGCGTTCGAGGCGCGCGTAGTACGCGGCATCGCCCAGCGCGACGCCGGCGTCGATCGCGCCGCGCGCAGCGATGGCGCCGGCGTCGAGCAGCGTCGATACCGCATCGGTCACCATGCCCGACCAGATGCGCAGGCCGCGATGATGGACGAGGGCGGCGAGGATGGCGCCCGGCAGCTTGCCGACGCCGAACTCCAGCGTGTCGCCATCGCGTACCAGGCTGGCAACCCTGGCGGCGTGCTGCGCGATGGCCGGCGAACTGCCGCCCGCGTCGTACTGCACGAGCGGGCTGGCTGCCTCGAAGTAGGCATCGGCGCCGTCGAGCCGCACCGAGAACGCGCCCCGGGTGCGCGGCACCTGCGGGTTGACGTGCAGCACGCGGCGACGGGCGCGCGCCCAGATCGCCGGGTGGAAATCACTGCTCGGCCCGAAGCTGCAGCGGCCTTCGCGATCCGGCGGGCTGACCTGGGCGATGGCCAGGTCGACCTCGCCGGCGCGGGCCGCGAGATCGCGGTAGATGCCGGGGTAGTCCAGGGTCAGCAGTTCGGCGCGGCCGTCGACCAGACCGGCCCGCAGCCCCGGCGTCATCACGTAGGCGCGCTGGCGCGCGTCCGGGTGCAGGCCCAGATAGTCGCTGCGGTTGATGCCGGGAAAATGCAGGCCGGTGAAAGTCACGCCGGCGGCCTTGTCGGGTGCCGCCTGCAGGGCCTCGTGAAAGGCCAGGCTTTCGCCGGACAGGCCAGGCACGAAGACGGTCATGCCGGGCGCAAGGCCGGCGACGACGGCCGAGACGTCGAGCTTGCGGCTCATGGTCGTCAGGCCGGCGGCGTCAGGCTGGCACGGCCGACGATGATCGACTTACCGGCGTTGTCGAAGGCTTCGAGGTCCAGCGTCAGCATCGTTGTCGTGCGTTCGGCCAGCGTGGCCGTGCAGCGCAGCGACTGGCCGACCGGCAGCACCGCGACGAAGCGGGCATCGAAGCGGTTCAGCGTGAACGCGGCGAACTGCGTGCTCAGCAGCTGCCCGAGCAGCGCCATGCCGAGCATGCCGTGGACGATCACGTCGTCGAAGCCGGCCTTGCGGGCGAACGCCGGATCAAGGTGCAGCGGATTGCTGTCGCCCGAGGCCTCGGCGTACAGCGCCAGCTGTTCGCGGAGAATCGGGCCGGTCTGGTATTCGGCCACCTGCTCGCCGGGGTGGGCCTGATCAAGCGTCATGCGGCGGCTCCAGTTTCGGCGCCGGCGCGGGCCTGGGGATTGCGCACCAGCACCACTTGCCGCGAACGGCCGAGCAGGCCGCGCTCGGCGTGGGAAACGGTGGATTCGATGACGATGAAATCCATCGCCCCGTTCTTCTTGTCGTAGAGGTCGGTGACCGTGCGCTGCACGGCGAGCGTGTCACCGGCGCGGATCGGGCCGAGGTAGTCGAACTGCTGCTCGGCGTGCAGCACGCGCTTCAGGTCGACGCCGAGTGCTTCCAGGATGCGCCGTGAGCTGTTCTGCTCGCCTTCGACCGCCTTCATGAAGGTGGGCGGTGCGACATCCGGTGCGCCGGCATCGGCGCCGATGGCCTTGCGGAACAGCGCGATGCGCGCCGGCGTCACTTCGACGGTGAACGGCGGCAGCGCATAGCCGAGGTGACGGCGATCAATGGCCATGGAGGGCGGGTCAGGCCGCTGCCTGGGCCGGTTCGGCGAAGAACCTGGCGATAGCCGGATCGTCGCCAGCGAGCTTGGCCAGCGCAGCGGCGCCGAGCTGGCGGGCGTGGGTGAACGGGCCGCCGGCATAGGACGGGAACAGGCCGCCGACGACGGCCGCGACATCGGCCAGCTCCGGCTGTTCGACCGCGCCGGCAGCGGCGCAGCGCAGCGCCGCCAGCGTCACCTGTGCCAGCTGGGTGGCCTCGTCGGCGCCGCTGGCCTTGGCCTGGTCGTTGGCGGCCTTGAGCGCCGGAAGCAGCGCCTGCGGACCGCGGGTCAGTACCGAATCCGGTGCCAGCAGGCCCAGCTTCGCGGCCTTCAGGCGGTTGAGGAACAGCGTGCGCACCATGTTGCCGGCCACCGGGTCGCGCATCAGTTCGACAAAGATGTCCATCTCGTGATCGCAGGCCGCCGTCAGCGGCAAGGACCAGCCACCGACCACGCAATGGATGATCGCGGTGTAAGCCGGGTAGTAGCGCAGCTGGTAGTCGCTGACGCCGACCGCGCGGGCAATCGTCTGGGTGATCGTCGGGCTGGCGAAGTCGTACGGCGCGGCGCTGAAGCTGGCGCCGTGGCGATCCCAGAGCGCACGCGGCTGCGGCATCGACCGGGCGATCGCCTTTGCCTTGGCGATCAGCTGATCGGCCGGCACCACGGCATCGACCAGCTTCAGCGACAGCGCTTCGGCCGGGCCGACCGGATCGCCGGTCAGCAGCATCTGCAGGCCCTTCGCGGTGCCGATCAGGCGCGGCAGCCGCTGGGTGCCGCCGGCACCCGGCAGCAGGCCCAGCTTGATTTCCGGCAGGCCCAGCTGCACGGCCTTTTCGTCATCGAGCACCACGCGGGCATGGCAGGCCAGCGCCACTTCCAGACCGCCGCCGAGCGCCAGACCGTTGATCGCCGCGACGTACGGCTTGCTCGATAGCTCCAGCCGCCGGAACAGCCGGCCGAGATGGCCGAACAGCTGGTTCAGTTCCGGCACCGCATCGACCTTCGCCCGCTCGGTGAAGACCCGGATCATGTCCAGGTCGGCACCGGCGAGGAAGGCCGATTTGCCCGAGGTCAGCACCACGCCCTTCACGGCCGCTTCGCCGCTGACGAAGCTCATCAGCGAGTCCAGCGAATCCATCATCGCCCGCGAGAACACGTTCATCGTGCGGCCCTGCATGTCGATGCGGGCCACGAGGATGCCGTCGGCGTCGAGTTCGGTCTGGATGTTGGCGTCGTTGAACATGGTCAGGTTCGGGGTGGGTGCTGGTTCGGTGGGAACGGCGCGTATCAGACGTACTTCTTGAAATCCGGCTTGCGCTTCTCGTTGAAGGCCTTGACGCCTTCCTTGGATTCCTCGCTCTGGTAGTAGCCCTTCACCGCAGCCACGCCCATGAAGCTGATGCCGCGGATGTTCTCGGAATCGGCGTTGAACGAGCGCTTGGCGATGGCGATCGCGGTCGGGCTCAGCGCATTGATCTCGGCGGCCCAGGCTTCGCACTCGGCATCCAGCTGATCGTGCGGCACGACCTTGTTGACTAGCCCCATTTCGAGCGCTTCCTGGGCCTTGTAGCGGCGGCACAGGAACCAGATTTCGCGCGCCTTCTTCTCGCCGACGCAGCGCGCGAGGTAGGCGGTGCCGAAGCCCGGATCGACCGAGCCGACCTTCGGGCCGACCTGCCCGAACTGCGCCTTCTCGGAGGCGATGGTCAGATCGCAGATCGTGCAGAACACGTTGCCGCCGCCGATCGCGAAGCCCTGCACGCGGGCAATGACCACCTTGCGGCAGTCGCGGATCGCGGTCTGCAGTTCCTCGATCGGGAAGCCGACCATGCCGCGCGGGCCGTACAGGCCATCGTCGGAGTAATGCACCTTCTGGTCGCCGCCGGTGCAGAACGCCTTGTCGCCAGCGCCGCCGAAGATCACGGTGTTGACCGACTTTTCCTCGTCCGCCTTGCGGAAGGCGTCGATCAGTTCCTCGACCGTCTGGTTGCGGAACGCGTTGAACACTTCCGGACGGTTGATGGTGATGCGGACGGCGTTCTCGCCGACTTCGTAGGTGATGTCCTTGTAGTTCGACATGGCGTTTCTCGGGCAGGGTTGTTGGGGCAGGCCAGGTTCGGCGACGGCTCGGTCGATACCGCATTGACCGCCCGCTGTCGCCATATGGTATGGAACCATACAATAATATCAAGGCGGCAGTGCCCGTGGTGGGCTCATGGACACCCGAAGACCCCGGCACTGGCCTGCCCCTCCGATCCGACGAGACCGCCATGCACTACGAATCGCTGCAGCTGGACATCCGCGACAACGGCGTCGCCCACCTGGTGCTGAACCAGCCGGCGCTCGGCAATCCGTTCAATGCCGCGTTCTGCCGGGAAATCGCCGAAGCGGCCGGCGCGCTGGCCGGACGGCGCGATGTCCGGGCCGTACTGCTGCGCGCCAACGGGCCGTATTTCAGCGTCGGCGGCGACATCAAGATGTTCTCGCGCACGCTCGACACCTTGCCGGAGCAGATCCGCACCTGGACCGGCGGCCTGCACCTCGGCGTCGCGCGGCTGGCGCGGCTCGATGCGCCGATCGTCGCGGCGATCCACGGCACGGCGATGGGCGGCGCGGTCGGCCTCGCCGCCGGCTGCGATCTCGTCTACTGCGGCCGTTCGGTGACCCTGGGCGCGGCGTACACGACGATCGGCTACACCTGCGACATGGGCGCCACCTTCACGCTGGCGTCGCGCATGGGGCTGGCGCGGGCGCGCCGCTTCCTGCTGCTGGGCGAACTGCTGAGCGCCGAGCAGGCCGAGCGCGCCGGGCTGGTGGACTACCTGGTCGACGATGCGGCGGTGGTGGCCGAGGCCGAGGCTGCCGCGATCCGGCTGGCCAGCGGTCCGACCCGCGCCTATGGCGAGTTGCGGCGGCTGATGACCAGCGCACTTGGCGCCGGCTTCGAGCGGCAGATGGAAGACGAGGTTCAGGGCCTGATCCGCGCCGCCTCGACCGCCGATGCCCGCGAAGGCATCAGCGCCTTCATCGAATGGCGGCCGGCGCAGTTTCGCGGTCGCTGACGGCAGGCTGCCGCTGCGCTCAGGCGCGGGCCGGGCGGCGGCTGTCGATCCAGGCGGCGATGCCGGCGCCGATCCGGTCCGGGCAGTCTTCCTGCACGTAATGCAGCGCCGGGCCGATGTCGACGCTGGTGAGGTTCGGGAAGGTCTGCGCGTAGCGCGCCGCCAGCGCCGGCGTCACCAGCACGCCCGGTGTGCCCCAGAACAGCAGCTTCGGCACCGGGCTGGTCGCCAGCCAGGCCATGTAGGCCTCGGCGACGGCAACCACGTCGGCCGGCTCGCCGGCAATCGGCAGCTGCCTCGGGAACGCCAGCAGCGGCCGGCGGCTGGCCGGATCGACGAACGGCGCGCGGTAGTGCGCCATCTCCGCTTCGCTGAGCCCGCGCACCACGGCGCCGGGCAGCACCTGTTCGATGAAGATGTTCTGGCCGATCACCATCGCCTCGCCCTGCCCCGGCGTGCGGAAGGCCTGGAACACCGGCTGCAGGTGTTCGGGCCAGTCGGACCAGGCCGGCACCGGCGCGATGAACTCCATCATCGCGATGCCGTTGACGCGCTCGGCATGGCGGCGCGCCCAGTGCAGGCCGATCGCCGAGCCCCAGTCGTGGATCACCAGCGTGACCCGGCCGAGACCCAGCGCTTCGATGAAGGCATCGATGTAGCGGACATGGTCGGCGAAGCGGTAGTCGATGTCCGGCTTGTCGGAGCGGCCGAAGCCGATCAGGTCCGGCGCGATGCAGCGGGCGCCTCGGGCGGCGACCGGCGGAATGATGTTGCGCCACAGGTACGACGAGGTCGGGTTGCCGTGCAGGAACAGCACCACCTCGTCGTTGCCGGCGACGGGGCCGGTGTCGATGTAGTGCAGGCGGCTGCCGAGTACCTCGACGTCATGGGAGCGGAAGTCGAAGGCGGTATTGACGGCTGCGGACATGGCGGACCCCGGCGTGCGGTTTGTGGACGCCGCCGAGTGTGACACCGGGCCACCGCCCGGACTGCAATGGCGAGCCCGCAGTCGGTGCCCGCGCCGGCGCTCAGCGCAGCCGGATCAGCTTCTTGCCGGTGTTGCGTCCTTCATAGACATCGACCAGCGCCTGCGGGGCCAGGGCGATGTCATCACCGATGTCCTCGGCGTGGCGCAGGCTGCCGTCGCGCAGCATCGCCGCCAGCCGGGCAGCGGTGTCGTCGAAGCGTTGCAGGTGATCGAAGATCACGAAGCCTTCGATACGCAGCCGGCGGGTCAGGATTTCGCGTTCGATGCGCGGGCCGGTCGGGTTCGGCACCCAGGAGGCGATCGACATCGTGCCGCACTGGATCACCCGGCCGAACCAGGCCATGTGGCGGATCACGGTGTCGGCGATCGGCCCGGCGGTGTTGTCGAAGAACACGTTGACGCCATTCGGGCAGCTCGTCTTCAGCTGCGGCTCCAGCGGCTGGCGATAGTTGATGAAGGCCTCATAGCCGTAGTCGGCGATCGCCTGCCGGCCTTTTTCGTCAGAGCCGACCACGGCGACTGCGCGCGCGCCGGCCTGCCGGGCCAGCTGACCGACGATGCTGCCGACGGCGCCGGCGGCGGCCGTGACCAGCACCGTTTCGCCGGGCTGCGGCCGGCCGATGTCGTGCAGCGCCAGATAGGCGGTCAGGCCGTTGATGCCGAGCAGGCCGGCGGCCGTCGACAGCGGCGCCTGCGCCGGATCGACCCGGCGCAGCACGGCGGCCGGCGTCGCCACGCAGTAGTCCTGCCAGCCGAACCAGCCGTACAGATGCTGGCCCACGGCGATGTCCGCGTGCTTTGAAGCGATCACCTTGCCGACCGCCATCGCCCGCATCACCGCGCCGATCGCGACCGGCGGGGCGTAGTTGTTCTCGTCGTTGACATAGCCGCGCTGGGCCGGGTCCACCGACAGGTAAAGGTTCTCGACCAGGAATTCGCCATCGCGCAGCTCGGGCACCGGCACGGTCTGCAGCGCGAAGTGCTCCGGCTGCGGGATGCCGACCGGGCGGGACTTGAGGGTGATCTGGCGGTTGTTCATTTGCTGGCGGGGTGAAAGGCAACCGTTAAACGCTAAAGGCGCAATGGGAAAAGAAAGGACGCAAAGAACAACAAGGATTCGATCAGCATCGATACAGGCTCGATGTTCCTTCTTTGCGCCCTTTCTTGGCTTTCCTCTGCGCCTTTGCGTTTAACCGTTGACGTTGCTTGCAGTCGTTGCGGCGGCTACTTAGCCGTGCATCGTCAGGCCGCCCGAGACGGAGATCGTCTGGCCGGTCATGAACGCCGCATCGTCGCTGGCCAGGAAGGCGACCAGGCCCGGATAGTCGGACGGTTCGCCGATGCGGCCCAGCGGCACGCCGCGCACCATCGCGTCGCGGATCTTCTGGCCTTCTTCGCCGGTGCCGACAAAAGCGTCCATCGCCGGCGTGTTGGTCGGGCCGGGGGCGACGCAGTTCAGCGTGACGTTCTTGCGTGCCACTTCGCGGGCCAGCGCCTTGGCGAAGGCGATCGTCGCGCCCTTGGTGCCGGAGTAGACGACTTCACCGCTGGAGCCGACGCGGCCGGCATCCGAAGCGATGAAGATCACCCGGCCGCCGCCACGGGCGACCATGCCCTGCACGACCGCATGGGTCATGTGCAGCGGGCCCATGTAGTTGATGTCGACCACCTTCTTCCAGAAGTCCGGGGTGGTCTTCAGGAACGGGATCGGCTTGTCCCAGCCGGCGTTGTTGACCAGTGCCCAGGTCGGGCCGATCTTGGCTTCGACCTCGGCGACGGTCTTCTTGACCGCCTCGTAGTCGGTGATGTCGCAGATGCCGGCCGCGGCACGGCCGCCGGCAGCTTCGATTTCGGCAACGGCCTTGGCCGCTGCGTCCGCATTCATGTCGAGCACGCCGACCACCATGCCTTCTTCGGCCAGACGCTTGGCGATCGCAAGGCCGATGCCGCTCGCCGCGCCGGTGACCAGGGCCACCTTGTCTTTCAGTCCACGCAAGATTCTTCTCCGGATTGAGGGTGCTGCTCGTAGATCAGGCCCGGGCGGCGGCGTCGCTGCGTTGACGCTTGTGCACCGGCACCGCTTGTTTGGCCGGGCCTTGCAACATAGTATGGCACCATACTACTAGCGCGAACAACGCGCCTGGGTCTGGATGTCGATCGGCGGAGGATGGACTGACGCAGGACCTTAGTACGGGGATACTGCGGCGCTCGTGCGGTAAACCGGATTACAGGACTGGCGCCTGCACCCGCAAGGGCAGGACGACCGGCAGGCAACGACACGGTGCAGGGGAAAACGTGAACGCCATCAGGGCAGTGGGAGATGCGCATGAAGGCGGCAGCGGCTCGCCGCTGGTGCTGCTGCATGGTCTCGGTGGTACCTGGCACATCTGGAAGCCGGTGCTGCCGCTGCTGGAGCGGCGCCATCGGGTGATCGCGCCGACGCTGCCCGGCCATCCCGGCGGGCCACCGATTCCCGAAGGCGTGACGCCGACCGTCGAGGTGCTGGCCGATCTGCTGATCGCCGACCTGAAGGCGCGCGGCATCACCCGCGCCCATGTCGCCGGCAATTCGCTCGGCGGCTGGCTGTCGCTGGAACTGGCGCGGCGCGGCTTCGCGCAGTCGGTCACCGCGCTGTCGCCGGCCGGCGGCTGGCAGACGCAGAAGGATTACCAGGCGATCGCCAAGTCGTTCCGCATCATCTACGCGCTGCTGCCGCTGCTGATCGTGCTGTTCTCGTGGCTGCTGGTGTTCGGCGTGATTCGCCGGGCGCTCAACAATCAGGCCATGGAGCACGGTGACCGCGTGCCGCCGGATGAAAGCCGGCGCGCCATGCGCTCGATGCGCGACACCCGGATGCTGCCGGCGCTGCTCGACAGCATGCAGTCGGTCGGCGGCATCAAGCCGTTCAAGGTCGACCCGCCGCTGGTGCGCATCGCTTGGTGCGAGCACGACCAGGTGATTCCGTACCGGCGTTACGGGGCTTCGCTGACCACCACCGTGCAGGGCGCCGAAGGGCTGACCGTGACCGGCTGCGGTCACGTGCCGATGTATGACGATCCCGAGCAGGTGGCGGCGGTGATTCTCGCCACCACCACGCGCGCCGAAAGCGCACAGGCCACTCCGGCGGGCGACGCAGCGGAGCGCTGCTCATGACGCTCGATGACCTCAACCCGGTGCTGGCGGCGACGCTGATCCAGCGCCGCCAGGTGGCCCGCAAGGTGGCGCGGTCGCCGCGCTTCGTCGAACAGATCGACAAGCTGGCCCGGCAGCTGCAGCTGCCGGTCGGGCAGGTCGCCGCCGAGGCGCTGAGGGGCCTCGAGGAAATCGTCACCGTGCAGAGCCCGGCGTTCGCGGCGATGTTCGACTACGGCCTCGGCCCGCTGCACACGCGGGCCTGGACGGTCGATGCCGATCCCGGCGAACTGGCGCGGCTGAAGGCGCTGAACCGCGATCACGCCCTGGTCTACCTGCCGACCCACCGCTCCTACGCCGACGCCTTCATCCTGTCGCGGCTGCTGCGCGACAACGGCCTGAAGCGCAACCACATCCTGGGCGGCAACAACCTCGGCTTCTGGCCGCTCGGCACCATCATCCGGCGTTCCGGCGGCATCCTGATCCGGCGCAGCTTCCAGGACGACGAAATCTACAAGCTGGTGGTTCGCGAATACCTGGCCTGGCTTGCGTCGCAGCGCCTGAACCTGGAGTGGTACATGGAAGGCGGCCGCAGCCGCACCGGCAAGCTGCGGCCGCCGAAGTACGGCCTGCTGAGCTACCTGGTCGCCGCGATCGAGAGCGGCGGCGCCGACGACATGCTGCTGGTGCCGGTGTCGACCACCTACGACCAGATGCACGAGGTCGGCGTCATGGCCGCCGAGGAAGCGGGTGCGGCCAAGGCGAAGGAGAACCTGCTGTGGCTCGCCGGCTACGCGCGCACCCAGCAGAAGCGCATCGGCAACGCCTACGTGCGTTTCGGCGAGCCGCTGAGCCTGAAGGAAGCGCTGGCCCGCGCCGATGCCGATGGCCCGGGCAAGTGGACGGTCGCCAAGATCGCCTTCGAGGTCTTCCAGCGCATCAACCGGGCGACGCCGGTCACCGCCAACGCGCTGGTGACGCTGGCGCTGCTCGGCGTCAAGGATCGGGCGCTGACCCTGGCCGAAGTCCACGAACTGGTGCTGCCGTTGCTCGACTACGCCGACGCCCGGGGCCTGCCGAACTCGCACCTCGACGATCTGCGCAGCCGCGACGGCGTGGCGGAGACGCTCGGCAACCTCAACGCGGGCGGCGTGGTCAGCCGCTACGACGGCGGCACCGAGGCGGTTTATGCCATCGAGCCCGGCCAGCACTCGGTGGCGGCGTTCTACCGCAACAGCGCGGTGCACTGGTTCATCAACCGGGCGATCTTCGAAGTGGCGCTGCTCGATACCTCGACCGAAGAGCTGACCGGGCCGCTGGAACGCGCCTGGCAGTCGGCGTTCGCGCTGCGCGACCTGCTGAAGTTCGATTTCTTCTTCAGCGACAAGGCCAGCTACCGCGAGGAGCAGAAGGCCGAGTCGCGGCTGTTCGACGCCAAGTTCCGCCAGCGAGCGGTGACCGCCGAGGGCCGCCGCGCGCTGCTGCTCGGCGCACCGTTCCTGATCGCTCACCGGGTGCTGACGCCGTTCATCGAGGCCTACTTCATCGTCGCCGACCGGCTCGCCGCGCAGCCGGTCGACACCGCGATCGACAAGAAGAAGCTGACCGAGGAATGCGTCAAGGTCGGTCGCCAGTACGTGCTGCAGAAACGGCTCAGCAGCCCGGAATGCGTGTCGCGCGAAGTGTTCGGCAACGCCCTGTCGCTGGCCGCCAACCGCGACCTGCTGAAGCCGGGCGCGCCGAACCTCGCCGAGCGCCGCCGCGCCTTTGCCGACGAACTCGCCTCCGTCGTCGAACGACTTGCCGCCATCGACACGCTGGACCAGGCGCGCCACGCCGCCGCACACGCCGTCACTCCGGATCCGATCAGCGCATGACCAGGGCCAACCCCATCCTCGAACAGCAGCTGCAGCGGATCGCCGACGGCCCGTCGGGGCCGAAGATCGGCGCCTTCTTCGATTACGACGGCACGCTGATCGACGGCTACTCGGCCGCCGCCTATTTCGTCGATCGCATCAAGCGCGGCGACATGGCCACGAAGGAGATCGTCGAGACGTTGAAGCTCAGCCGCAAGGGCGATCTGAGCGACGAGGAATTCTTCGAGGTGATCGCCAACGGCATCCTCGACTGGGCGGGCGAGAGCGAGGCCGACCTGCGCGCGCTGTGGCGGCGCCTGTGGCTGGAAAAGACCGCGACGACCCTGTTCCCGGAATCCTGGAAGCTGATCGACGCTCATCAGAAGAAGGGCCACACGGTGGCCATCGCCTCGTCGGCCACGCTGTACCAGATCGAGCCGCTGGCCGAGGAGTACGGCATCGAGCACATCGTCTGCACGCGGGCGCTGATCCGCAACGGCAAGCTCACCGGCGGCCTCGACGGCCTGCCGGCCTGGGGCGAAGGCAAGGCGGCGGGCGTGCGGGCCTTCGCCAAGGCGAAGGGCGTGAACCTGAAGGCGAGCTACGGCTACGCCAACGGCAACGAGGACATCGCCTTCCTGAAGGCCGTCGGCATTCCGAGCGCGATCCAGCCGAAGCCGCAGCTGGAACAGGTGGCGCGCGAATCCGGCTGGCCGATCCTGCGCTTCCCGCGCCGTTCGCGCGGCCCGGTCAAGGCGATGGCGCGCACTGTCGGCGCCTATGCGGCGATGGGCGCGAGCTTCGTCGCCGGGCTGGGGCTGGAACGGCTGACCGGCGACAGCCGTGCCGCCGCCGATTTCATCACCGCCACCGCCAGCGACGCGGCGATGGCGGTGCTCGGCGTGACCATCGAGGTGATCGGCGAACAGCACCTGCAGGCGCACCGGCCCTGCGTGTTCATCATCAACCACCAGTCGAAGTTCGACATGTTCGTGATGATGAACATCGTCCGCCGCAGCTTCAGCGGCGTGGCCAAGGCGGAAGCCGCCAAGGTGCCGGGCTTCGGCCGCTACATGAAGATGGCCGGCGTGGCGTTCCTGGATCGCGCCGATACCCAGAAGTCGATCGATGCGCTGAAGCCGGCGGTCGATCGCATCAAGGCGGGGCTGAGCATGTGCATCGCGCCGGAAGGCACACGTTCGTGGACGCCGAAGGTCGGCAAGTTCAAGAAGGGCGCCTTCCACATGGCGATGCAGGCCGGCGTGCCGATCGTGCCGGTGGTGATCCGCAACGCCGGGGAGATCATGGGCCGCAACGACCAGACGATGCGCGCCGGCACCGTGCAGGTGGCGGTGCTGCCGCCGATCGATGTCCGCGGCTGGCACCACGAGGAGCTCGACATGCGGATCGCCGAGGTGCGGCAGCAGTACATCGACACGCTGGACCACTGGCCGGCGGGCGGCGCATGAGCCGCCGCATCCGCATCGCCGTGCTCGGCGCCGGTTCCTGGGGCACCACGGTGGCTTCGCTGGCCTCGCGCAACACGCAAACCACTTTGTGGGCGCGCGATCCGGCGACCGCCGACGAGATCAACCGCGAGCACCGCAACACCCGTTACCTCAAGGATCTGCCGCTGTGCTCGCGGCTGCTGGCGACCGCCTCGATGGCCGAAGCGGTGCGCGACTGCGACGTGCTGGTGGTCGGCGTGCCCTCGCACAGCTTCCGCGATACCCTGCGCGCGGTATCGCCGCTGCTGCGACCCTGGGTGCCGGTGATCAGCCTGGCCAAGGGCCTGGAGCAGGGCAGCCACAGCCGGATGACCGAGATCATCCAGCAGGAACTGCCGGGCCATCCGGCCGGCCTGCTGGCCGGGCCGAACATCGCCCGCGAGGTGCTGCAGGGTTACGCCGCCGCCGCCGTGCTGGCGATGACCGACGAGAACGTCGCCAAGGCGCTGCAGCCGTTGTTCAGCAGCGCCGTGTTCCGCGTCTACACCAACCGCGACGTGATCGGCTGCGAACTCGGCGGGCCGCTGAAGAACGTGATCGCCATCTCCGCCGGCATGGCCGAGGGCCTGAGCGTCGGCGAGAACACCCGGGCGATGGTCATCACCCGCGGCCTGTCGGAGATCACCCGCCTGGGCGTGGCGCTCGGCGGCTGCGCCGAAACTTTCGCCGGGCTGACCGGCCTCGGCGATCTGCTGACCACCTGCATGAGCCCGCTGTCGCGCAACCGGCAGGTCGGCGTGCAGTTCGCCGCCGGCAAGACCACGGCGGAGATCGTCGCCTCGATGAACATGGTCGCCGAAGGCATCAAGACGTCCAGCGTGGTCATGGAACTGGCGGCCCAGCACGGCGTGGTGATGCCGATCGCCGCCGAGGTCGCGGCGGTGGTCAAGGGCGAGCACGGCGCGGTGCAGGCCTTCCGGGGGCTGCGCAAGCTGGCGGCCGGTGCCGAAGACAGCGCCGGCTGAACCTGCAACCCACGATGTCAATCACGAGCCGAACACGATGAGCAAGGCGAACAGGCAAACCGACCCGCTGCTGGACGAGCTGCGCCACTGGGGCGGGCCGGACGAGATGAGCGCCTTCGAGGCGGTGATGTGGCTGGCCGAGGTCGATCCCCGGCTGCGTTCGACGATCGTCTCGATCATGGTCTTCGACAGCACGCCGGACTGGGCGCGGCTGCAGGCCGAGTTCCGCTGGCTGGTCGCGGCGGTGCGCCGCTTCCGGCAGAAGGTGGTGGTGCCGGCGCGCATCGGCAACCCGACCTGGGTCGAGGACCCGGATTTCGATTTCGACTACCACCTGCGCCGCCAGCAGTTGCCGGCGCCGGGCAGCGAGCGGCAGATGTTCGATGCCGCCGCGCTGATCGCGATGGCGCCGTTCGATCGCGCCCGGCCGCCCTGGGAAGCGACCCTGCTCGAAGGGCTGGACGGCGGCCGTGCGGCGCTGGTGCTGAAGATGCACCACGCGGCCACCGATGGCCTCGGCATCGTCCAGCTGCTGCAGCGGATCTTCCACAAGGACCGCGAGGCGCTGCCGCGCCCAGCGCCGGCCGTGCCGCGCGCGCGCCGGGCGGCCAGCGCCCGCCGCCTCGGCCTGAAGACGCTGCGCAGCCGGCTGGCGGCGCTGCCGGCGACCGCCGTCGGCACTGCCGGCGCGCTCGGTCGCAAGGCTTCGGCGCTGCTCAAGTATCCGGAGGACGTGCAGCAGACACTCGACTACCTCGCCTCAGCGCGGCGCATGCTGGGCATCAAGCCGGTGCCCGGTTCCGGGTTGTTCAAGCGCCGCAGCCTGTCCTGGCGGCTCGATGGCATCGAGCTGCCGCTGGCCGATTTCAAGGCGGCGTCGAAGGCCGCCGAAGCGTCGATCAACGACCTGTTCCTGGCCGGCCTGATCGGCGGCTTCCGCCGTTATCACGAGCGCCTCGGCGTGTCGCCCCGGCCGATGCCGATCGGCTTCCCGATCTCCTTGCGCACCGAAGCCGATGCGATGGGCGGCAACAAGTTCGCCGGCTCGCAGTACGCCGCGCCGATGGCCGAACGCGACCCGATCGCCCGCATCCGCCACATCCAGCAGTTCGTCCGCGACACCCGCGCCGAGCCGGCGCTGGACGTGATGATCCGGATGATGCCGGTGGTCACCCGGCTGCCGATCGGCGTGGTCACCAAGCTCACCGCCGATTTCACCACCGCGCAGGACGCGCAGATCAGCAACGTGCCGGGCATCCCGCATCCGGTCTACTTCGCCGGCGCCCGCGTCGTGCAGTACTGGCCGTACGCGCCGGTGCCGGGCTGCGGAATGATGATCGCGATGCTGTCGCACGACGGCCGCTGCTGCATCGGCATCAACAGCGACCGCGCCGCCGTCACCGAGCCGGAACTGCTGCTGGAATGCTTCCGCGAAGGGCTTGACGAGGTGCTGGCGCTGGGCCGTGTGGCGACCGCGCCGGACAGGCATCATCAGCCGCCGCCGGCCGCGCCGGCCGCCCCCAAGACCCGCAGCAAGAGCCGCAGCCAGACGACGAGAGCCGAGTCCCGATGAAACACAGCGAAGGTCATTTCGACGGCGTCAACAAGATTCGCATCCACTTCCAGACCTGGGCGCCGTCCGGCGCGCCGAAGGCGACGGTGGTGATCGCCCACGGCCTCGGCGAGCACGGCGGGCGCTACCGGGAAGTGGCGGCGCAGCTGGTTGGCCTCGGCTGCGTGGTGCACGCGATCGACCATCGCGGTCACGGCAAGTCCGACGGCGCGCGGACGCTGATCGACAAGTTCAGCAATGCCGTGGCCGATCTCGACACCCTGATCGACCGCGCCCGCCGGCTGCAGCCGGCGGTGCCGCTGTTCCTGCTCGGCCACAGCATGGGCGGCGCGCTGTCGCTGAGCTATGCGATCAAGCACGGCAGCAAGCTCGAAGGCCTGATCCTGTCCGGCCCGGCCGTGGCGCTGGACGGCGCGCCGCCGCTGCTCGGGGTGATCGCCAAGACGCTGGCCTCGTTCGCGCCGAAGCTCGGCATGTTCCAGGTCGACCCGAGCCTGGTCAGCCGCGACCCGGACGAGGTCGCCAAGTACGCCGGCGATCCGCTCAACGCGCACGGCAAGGTGCCGGTGCGGACGCTGGCGGAGATCGTGCGCTTCGTCGAGATCGTGCCGGCGATGCTGCCGGTGATCTCGGTGCCGACGCTGCTGCTGCACGGCAGCGACGACAAGCTGGCGGGCGTTGCCGGCAGCCGCATGGTGTTCGAACGGATTTCCTCGCCGGACAAGACCCTGAAGGTCTACGACGGTCTGTACCACGAGATCTTCAACGAACTGCCCGCCGATCGCGCGCGGGTGTTCAAGGACCTGACCGACTGGCTGCAGCCGCGTCTGGCGGCCTGAGCGGCCGCGCTACCGCGCGCTCAGCGCCGCGCGCGGTAGCGCGCCGGCGTGCAGCCCACGGCTTTGCGGAAGCTGGCCGTGAAGTGCGACTGGCTGGACCAGCCGGTTTCCTGCGCGATCGACGCCAGGTCGAGCCCGGTTTCGTCCAGCAGCTGCCGGGCTGCGTCGATGCGCCGCAGGTTCAGCGCCTGATGGGCTGACAGCCCGGTGGCCTGTCGGAAGCTGCGCGTGAAGCTGGTGCGGCTGAGGCCGGTACAGCGGGCCAGTTCGTCCAGGCGCAGCGGCCGGCCGAGCTGCGCATCGATCTGCGCGAACAGCGCGCCCAGCGTGGTCCGCCCGATCCGGGTGGCGGCATCGCAGCTCGGAAGCGCGGCCGCCTCGGCCGGCTGCCGCCACTGCGCGAGGTGGCAGAGCATGGCGTCGACCACCTTGACCACGTAGTCCGGCCGCAGGCGCGAGCCGGCGCGGACCGTGCGCAGCAGCGCCTCGAAGCTGGCGCTGACATAAGGATCGCGGAAGGCGAAGCGGGGCAGCCACGGCAGATCGCCTGCGGCCGGGACCGGGGTCGACATTTCCGCCGCCAGCGAACGCGGCACATGCAGCGACACGAGGCTGATGCTGCCTTCGGTACGAAACGCGGCGCTGCGGCCCGGCGGCAGGATGGTCAGCAGGCCGGGTGCCGAGCGGCTGCGGCTGAGGCCCTGGTCGGTCACCGCGCGGACCTGGCGCGAGCCGCCCAGGTGCAAGGCCACGATCAGCTCGTCGGATTCGGGCAGCTCGAAGCCATCCATCCGGGGCGTCTTCCAGCCATAGATGCCGACATGGCCGGCTCGGGTATCGGCCGGCGCCGCTTCTTCGACCACGTCCGGCGGCACGCGGAACGCCGACGAGAACGCCGCCGCCGACTGCAGGGTGTATCCGTCGCCCATGGGCTTGTCTCCACGACACCGAATGCGGGCCGATCTTGACATGAAAGCGGGCCGATTCTGGTAGATCGCGGGCCGTGGATCGGAACAATCGGCAGACCAGAACCGCTGCCATCGGGGCAGCCGGACGTGCAGGAGCAGCACCATGTCTACGAGTCCCAATCCCATCGACTACGGCACCTGGAAGATGCTGGCCTGGACCGGGCCGGTGTTCTTCATCGGCTTCTTCGTCATGTGGGGCCTGATGGCCGACAACTTCCCGCCGATGGCGGCCTCGACCAGTGCGCAGGACATGTGGCAGCACTACAAGGACCTGCAGACCGAGATCATGATCGGCATGTCGGTGTGCATGGTGCTCGGCTCCTGCTACATGACCTTCGGCGCGGCGGTGTCGCGGGTGATGCGCCGCATCGAGGGCCAGGACGGCATGCTGGCCAACGTCGAAATGATGGGCGCGACCATCACCTACTGCCCGATCGTCGTCGCCTGCGGCATCTGGCTGACCTGTGCGATGCAGATCGACCGCCTGTCCCCGGACGCGGTGCAGACGATGTACTACCTCGCCTGGATGATCATCGACCTCGCCTACATGGTGACCAGCTGGCAGATCATCGCGGCCGCCATCGTGTTCCTGCGCGACAAGCGCGAGAAGAAGCTGGTGCCGGCCTGGGTCAGCTGGTGGGGTTTCGTCACCGTCGCCTCGTTCTTCCCGGTCAGCCTGATCCCGTTCTTCAAGACCGGCCCGTTCGCGTTTCACGGCCTGTTCAATTTCTGGATCGCCTTCCCGACCTGGTACGTCTGGATTGTTTCGATGTCGATCTTCATCATTAAGGCCGTCAACAGGATCGAGATCGAAGATGGTGCAGCGCAGCCGAAGGAACACCCCGTGCGTGGCGCGGCGGCGATCGCCTCGCGCTGAGCGGCGCCGCGCCTGACCGTGGCCGCCGTTCGCGGAGGCGCCGAAGCCGCCCGACGCCTTCCCGGTGTGGAAGGCGTCTGGGTGTTCATCGCCGCCGACATGTGCTTCTTTGCGCTGCTGTTCGTGTCGTTCATGCTCGGCCGGCAGGAAGCGACGCCGGTCTTCGAGGCGTCGCGGCAGACGCTGGACATCAACTTCGGCGGCATCAACACGCTGATCCTGCTGACCAGCTCCTGGTGCGTGGTGCTGGCGGTGGAAGCGGTCAAGCGCGATGCGTTGGCGCGGGTGCCGCATCTGATCGCCGGCGCCTTCCTGCTCGGCGTGGCGTTCATGGTGTCCAAGGCGCTGGAGTACGGCGGCAAGATCAAGGCCGGCATCTCGATGCTGACCAATGATTTCTACATGTACTACTACACGCTGACCGGGCTGCACCTGCTGCACGTGTTCGCCGGCAACATCCTGCTGATCGTGCTGTGGAAGCAGGCCCGGGCACGGCGCTTCAGTCGCGGCAACTGTGTGGTGCTGGAATGCGGCGCCAGCTACTGGCACATGGTCGATCTGCTGTGGATCGTGCTGTTTCCGCTGCTGTACCTGCTGCGCTGAGCGTGGCCATGATCCGTCAGTCCACGACAACCCTTGTCTGGCTGTTCCTGATGGCGGCGACCATCGCCACCACCTGGTGGCTGTCCAAGGACGGCTTCTCGGCGCGCGTCGGCACCGTGGCGATCTTCGCGATCGCCGCCTTCAAGGTGCGTCTGGTGCTGCTCCACTTCATGGAGCTGAAGCAGGCGCCACGGCCGTGGCGACTGATCTTCGAAGCCTGGGTGCTGCTGGCGACGGCGGCGATCGTCGGCATCTACCTGTCGACGCCGCCGCTGGCGGCCTGATTCCCGCGCGCTGCTGCGGCCCTCAGCTGGCCGCCGCCAGTGCCACGTTGCGCCGGGCCACCCGCACCCGCAGGCCGTTCAGCACCGCGTTGCCGGACGGCAGGTCGATTTCGGTCGCGGCATTGGAGGTCAGATCGTTGTAGCGGCCGCCGCCGATCGCCACCGCGCGCCGCCAGCCGCCGGCATGGCCCCAGCTGTGCGGCAGCGCCACGGTGCCGGGCATCATCTCGTCGCTGACGGTGACCGGCACCGTGATCTCGCCCCACGGCGAGGTGATCGCCGCCTCGTCGCCATCCTGCAGCGCCAGCGCCCGCGCATCGTCCGGATGCACGCGCAGGTGCGGCCGGCGGTCGCCGGGCGTCAGCTTCGGCACGTTGTGCAGCCAGCTGTTCTGCGAGCGCAGTTCGCGGATCGACACCAGCTGCAGCGGGTAGGCCGGGTCATGGCTTGCCGGGCGGGCAACCAGACGCGCCATCTCGGCCGTCATCAGCGGCTGCCGCAACGGAATCAGGCCGCCGGGATGGTGCACGCGCTGACGGCTGACGCCGACCGCCGGTGCATCGGCCAGGGCCACGCCGCTGGTCCGCTCGAACAGCCGCCGGCGGCTGATGCCGGCTTTCAGGCCGAAACGGTCGCCGGCGCTGCCGAGGCGCATGAACAGGTCGACGGCGGTGGCGGGCGTCAGGCGGATGCCAAGCTTGCCCAGCCACTGCGCGGCGCGCGAAGCCGACGGCACCAGGCCGATGCGCTTGCAGATCTCGTCGATGATCCACCAGTCGTCACGCGCTTCGCCGCGCGGCGCCACGCTGGCCGGCGTCCACTGCGCGTACGGCACGGCGGCGTGCATCTGGCTGAAGATCGGCATGCCGTCGCGCTCCAGCCACAAGGTCGGCGGCAGGATGTAGTGGGCGCGCTGGCTGGTTTCGGTGATGTAGGGATCGAGCGAGATCAGCAGGTCCAGTTCGTCCAGCGCGGCCCCGACATCGCCCGACGCGCAGGACGTGGTGGCGATGTTGCCGGAGGCGATCAGCAGCGCCCGCAGCTGGCCCTTGCCCGGCGTGCGGATCTCGCGCGGCAGGGTGGCCAGCGGCGAGGTGCCCATCACCTCCGGAATGCCGTCGACGCGCGTGCGCCAGCGGTCGTAGCCGTTGATGCCGAACAGCCGGGTGAAGCCCTCGGTGTCGAGCATCGGCTGGCCGAACACCATGCCGCCGCGCTTGTCGAGGTTGCCGGTGACGATGTTCAGCAGGTTGATCAGGTAGTTGGTCAGGGTCGAGAACGGCCCCAGCGAGGCGCCGCAGCGGCCGTACAGCGCCGCCGCCGGCGCGGCGGCGAACGCGCGCGCCAGCGCCTGCACCTCGGCCCAGGCGATGCCGGTTTCGGCCGCCACCCGGTCGCCGCTGACGGCGGCCAGCAGCGCCGGCAGCGCGTCGGCGTCGCGGGTCTGCCGATGCAGCGCGGCGGTATCTGCCAGGCCTTCGTCGAGGATCGTCTTCAGCATGCCGGCCAGCAGCCAGGGATCGCCGTCCGGGCGCATCGGCTGCCATTCGAACTGGGCGGCGGTCTCGGAGCGGCGCGGGTCGATCACCACTACTCTGCCGCCGCGTTCGACGATGGCCGCCATCTGCTCCTTGACCCGGCCGGCGGTCATCATGCTGCCGTGGGTGACCACCGGATTGGCACCGAGCACGATCAGGAATTGCGTGTGGGCGATGTCCGGGAACGGTGTCACCAGGTTGTGGCCGTAGAGCAGTTCGCCGACCACCCAGTAGTTGTTGATGTCGACCGACGAGGCCGTGTACAGGTGCTTGGTCTTCAGCGCGGCGGCCATGCCCAGCAGCCACATGAAGGCGCCGTAGTTCCAGCCATTCGGATTGCCGAGGTGGACGCCGATCGACTCCCGGCCGTGACGCCGGATGATGCCGCGCAGCCGGGCGCCGATGTCATCGAGCGCCGCATCCCAGCTGACCGGCACGAAGCCGCCATCGGCCTGCCGCTGCAGCGGCTGCAGCACGCGGTCGGGGTCGTCGCGCACGGCGCCGAATGCCGCACCCTTCGGGCACAGGAAGCCCTTCGAGTTCGGGTGGTCGACGTCGCCGCGGATCTTCAGCACCGCGTCGCCCTGCACAGTGACGACGATGCCGCAGGCGGCCTCGCAGATGCCGCAGAAGGTTTTCCGTTCGACGGTCGCGGGGCTCGCGGTGCTGGCGTGCAAGGCGTTCATGTGCGCTCCTCGATGGCGTGCCCGTGCGCCTGTTCTGGTCTGTGCTGCTGCCGGGCGTGGCGGTTCGCGGCTGTTGCCGCAACAGCGACTCTACAAGCGAAAAAGCCGCCTGGCACGGTGTGCGAGGCGGCTGGTCGGCGGACCGGGCTGGCCTGACGTCAGACCGAGCGCTGGGCCTTGCTGGCTTGGGTCGCGGCCTGCGCCGCTTCCCTGATCTTGGCCCAGGCCGCATCGTCGAGCTTGTTCAGACCGGCGAAGGTCGAGGGCGCTGCCAGGTGATGGCCGCCGTCGATGCAGATGGTTTCGCCGGTGATGTAGTCGGCGCCATCGCTCATCAGCAGGGTCATCAGGTTGCCCAGCTCCTCGATCCGGCCGTAGCGGCCGGCCGGCACTTCGTCGGCCTGCGTCGCGCCGACGGCGGCGTCGCCGGTCGGCGACAGCATCTGCCAGGCGTACTCGGTCGGGAACGGGCCCGGCGCCACGGCGTTCAGGCGGATGCCGTACTTCGCCCACTCCACGGCCAGCGACATGGTCATCGCATTGATCGCTGCCTTGGCCATCGCGCTCGGCACGACATAGGCCGAGCCGGTCCAGATCCAGGTCACCAGCGTGGAGACCACCGAGCCCGGCAGGCCCTGCGCGATCCAGCGCTTGGCCACCGCGTGGGTGGTGAAGAAGCCGCCGTTCATGACCGTCGAGGTGATGGCCTCGAAGCCGCGCGGCGACAGGTCCTTGGTCGGGGCGATGAAGTTGGCGGCGGCGTTGTTGACCAGGCCGGTCAGCGGGCCGAACTTCTCGAAGATCTCGCCGACGGCGGCATCGACCAGCTCGGCCTTGCGGATGTCGACGGTCTGCACGAAGGCGCGCGGACTGGCGTGTTCGGCATTGATCTCGGCGGCAGCGGCCTCCAGCACGTCCAGCCGGCGACCCCAGAGATGCACGGTCGCGCCGTGCGCCGCGAAATGCTTCGCCATGCCCTTGCCGAGACCGGTGCCGCCGCCGGTGACGAGGATGCGTTTGCCGGCCAGTGCATCCGACGAATAAAGCGCCATGTTCAGTTCCTGCGGGTGGGGTTAATTAATATGGCACCATACGATATTTGCGGCGATGCTTCAATGTGCCACCCCTGCAACGGGTGCTGCGACGAAGCCGCGCGATGCCGCATGATCACGCCATGACGGCCGCTCCCCCACCGCTCGACAGCCAGGCCCTTGCGGGCGCGCAACGCCGTACCCGTGGCCGGCCGACGCGGGAGGAAGGCGAGGCCTTGCGCAAGGCCATCCTCGACGCCGCGCTGTCGGTGTTCATCGCCCGCGGCTTCGAGGCCGCCAGCATGGCGGGCATCGCCCGCGCGGCCGGCGTCGCCAAGATCACGCTGTACCGGCATTACGAAAGCAAGGAGCAGCTGTTCGTCGAGGTGGCGCGGCGCGCCCAGCTCGGCGTCCGCGAACGGCTGGGAACGGTGGCCGATGCCGGCGTGCCGCTGGAAGCCGCATTGCGGCAGATCATCAGCAAGCTCTACGACGGCTACACGCATCCGGAGTACCTGGCGGTGATGCGGATGGTGATCGCCGAAGCCGGCCGCTTCCCGAAGCTGGGGCGGGCGATGCTCGACGATTCCGCGCAGGTGTCGGCACCGCTGGTGGCCTACCTGCAGCGGCTCAAGGATGCCGGGCAGGTGGATCTCGATTCGCCGTACGACGCGGCGGCGCAGATTTCCGGGCTGGCCAGCGGCGCCGGCCGCTATGTGCTGCTGACGCCCGGACGGCATCCGGCAAGCCGGCGTCGCTGGGTGGAATCGCTGGTCACGCTGTTCACCCGGGCCTGGCGCAAGACGGCCTGAAGCAGGCTGCGGACGCTACACTCGCGCTGTCTGTCCGTTCGCCCCCTGACGAAAAGCCGAATGCTGCCGATTGCACCCCGCCCCACGCGCCGCACCCGTTCCAAGCATGGCGGCAAGAAGCCGACCATCGAGGAGCGCCTGCTGGCGGCGATGGAGCGGATGCTGGAGCAGGGCCAGCGCTATGTGTCGTTGTCGGTCGAGGAGCTGGCCGCCGAGGCCGGCATGTCGCGCGGCACCTTCTATTCGCATTTTCGCGACAAGAACGAGCTGATCGCCCGGCTGATGGCGCTGATCACCGACGAAATCGTCGACAGCGCCGGCAACTGGCTGGGCCCCGATCCCGGTGGCCAGCGGCCAAGGCGCGAGGAAATGCAGACGACCATGGTCGGCGTCAGCCGCACGTTCCGGAAGCATCGGGCGATCCTGTCGGCGTTTGCCGACAGCGCCCGCCAGGACGATGCGCTCGGCCAGCAGTTCCAGAAGATGATGGACACCATCTGCGGCCGTTGCCGGGCCGCGATCTCGGCCGTCAACCGCAGCGGCGGCTGCCGGCCCGGCACCGGCGATGACGTGGCCGATGCACTGTCCTGGTTCGTCGTCACTTACCTCGGCCGCTTCAGCCCCTTGCGCGAGGGCGAAGCGCTGGAACGGCTGATCAAGGCGGTGGCCGACATCTGCGCCAGCGCGATCTTCGCCGACGAGAAATCCTGACGCCCGGAAAGCAGCCTGCGTGCTGCAGCGCCAGGACATCCGGCGGGCATGAATGAAAAAGGCGGCGTCCCGAAGGACGCCGCCTTTTCCACATCAGGCCCGGATCAGTTCCGGATCAGACGCCGACCGTTGCCGCGCGGCCGACTTCGGCGCCCGGCTCGTTCTGCCAGTCCGGCCAGCCGGCCTTGCGGTTCTGCTCGGCGGCAAGCGCGCGTTCCTCGCGGGTCGCGAACTCCAGGTCCCAGCGCTTCAGCGCCGGCTTGATGATCACGTTGTGCCAGAGCGGCGGCACCAGTGCGGCGAGGAAGCAGACGAACACGCTCGGCATGGTGATCGCTTCCTTGTGCGGCACCAGCTTGTAGTAGACCTGATACGAGTTCAGGTGATGGTCGGCGTGGTTGGTGATCTCGAACGCCATCACGCGGCTGAACCAGCCGAGGTGGTTCCACAGGTGGCGGCGGCCGATCGGCGCACCCTTCAGACGGACCACGCCGTAATGCTGGAAGTAGTTGAACGACTCGACCCAGAAGCGGGCGATGATCTGGCCGCCGAAGGCCACCAGATTGGCCAGCGGGCCGCCGATCAGGAAGATCGCGCCGTGGAACAGCGCCAGCGCCAGCAGCGCGCGCCACAGGCGGTGGCTGATGCCGTACGGCGCCTTGCCCTTCTTGCGCAGCGCATTGGCTTCCATGTTCATCGCGTACTGCGTCGATTCCAGGAACGCATTCCAGGTGAACGAGTACAGGTTGGTGCCGCGGGCGGCCGTGTCGCCGTCGTCCGGCGTGGCGACGTCGATGTGATGGCCGACGACGTGGCCGATGTCGCGCGTGCAGTCGAGGATGCACAGATGCGAGTAGCGACCAACCGTGCGCGGCAGCGCGCCGCGCATGTGGTACAGCTCATGTGCCGCCGGCACCAGCGGGATCACGCCCATCCAGGCAAGGCTCAGCACCGAGCCGACCAGTTGCATCGTGCTCAGATCGCCCTGGGCGACGCGCCAGGCCATCGCGAAGTAGAGGCTGACCGGGCCGATCGCGCACAGCCAGATCGGGATGTTGGCCAGCGTCGCGTTGCTCATCTTGCGGACGCTGTAGTCGCGGCCGACCAGCGTGTCGAGCACGGCCAGTACCGGGAACGACAGGATGCCGATCCACACGGCATCGCCGCCGACAACGAAGCCGTAGAACGCGGCGGCGACGACGCCGACCGGGATCCAATATTTCAAGTAGTCCATCGTGATCGCCTCCTCAGGCTGCTGTTTGTCCGTGTTGCGGCTGCATGGAGCGTTCGAGGCCTTGCATGCAGGTTCGAATGGGGCGCGGTGTCGATGCTGCGGGTGCGAAACGCACTGCACAACAAAATTAAACACCGTGTTCAGTTTCGATACTAGCAGGGCGTTCTTGGGCCCTGTCAACGGAGATCGTATGGTAGGCGACGAACGGCAGGGGATCGCCCCAGGGAAACGGCGAGCGCCGGCTTTAGTTACGGGGTTGGCCTTTTCCGCCGTGCCGTGACGACTTACGGTGCGGGCCGCCACTGGAACCCGAGTTCGCCATGTCCCCTGCCACCCCGACCACCGCCAGCCGCCTGCGCCAGCCGCTGAAGCTGCCGGTGATCGTCGCACCGATGTTCCTCGTCTCCACGCCGAAGCTGTTGCTGGAATCCTGCAAGGCCGGCCTGATCGGCTCGCTGCCGACCCAGAACGCCCGCACCACGGCCCAGCTCCGCCAATGGTTCGACGAGATCCGCGATGAACTGGCCGCCTTCCGTGCGGCGGGTCACACGCCCGGCGGCTGGGCGGCGAGCGTGCTGGTGCACAACAGCTATGACCGCTTTCCGGAAGAGCTGGAAATGCTGCAGGAGTATCGGCCGGACATCGTCGTCACCGCGCTCGGCAGCCCGAAGCGGGTGCTCGACCAGGTGCACGGCTACGGCGGCGCGGTGTTCGCCGATGTGATGTCGCTGGAACATGCGCGCAAGGCGGCTGATGCCGGCGCCGACGGCCTGGTGCTGGTCTGCCACGGCGCTGGCGGCCACACCGGCGCCAACAGCGCGTTCGCGTTCGTATCCGAGGTGCGCCGCTTCTTCAACGGCACGATCGTCGTCGGCGGCGCGATCTCCGACGGCCGCGGCGTGCTCGCCGCCGAAGTGCTGGGCGCCGATCTCGTCTACATGGGCACGCGGTTCATCGCCTGCCCGGAAACCATGATCAACGACGATTACCGGCGGATGATGATCACCGCCAACATGGATGGGGTGGTCGCCACCAAATCGGTCACCGGCGTGCAGTGCAGCTGGCTCAAGGAAAGCCTGGTGGCCGCGGGTTTCGACGACACCCGCATCGCGTCGACCGCCAAGATCGACTTCAGCGATGTCCACGGCGAACTGAAGCCGTGGAAGAACATCTATGGCGCCGGCCAGGGTGTTGGACAGGTCGATCGCGCGGCGACCACGGCCGAAGTGGCGGCCCAGCTGATCGACGAATACCAGTCGGTAGCCGCCTCGTTCGCCACCCGCTTCCGCGCCTGAGCGCCCTGAACCGCTTCCCACCTGACCGAGAACGCCCATGCTGCCCGCCCGCGCCGTCTATACCGAAGAGCACGAAATGTTCCGCGACGCCGTTCGCGGCTTCATCAGGACCGAGCTGACGCCGCATTTCGCCCGCTGGGAGGAACAGGGCATCGTCGACCGCTGGATGTGGGACAAGGCCGGCGCGGCCGGCCTGCTGTGCCCGCAGGTCGGCGAGGCCTACGGCGGCGTCGGCGGCACGTTCCGCCACAACGCCATCGTCGTCGAGGAGCTGGCCTACGCCGGCATGGCCGGTCCGCAGACCGACCTGTCGGTCCACAACGATGTCTGCGCCGGCTACCTGCTGAGCCTCGGCAGCGAAGCGCAGAAGCAGAAATGGCTGACCGGCATGGTCAGCGGCAAGACCGTCTGCGCCATCGCCATGACCGAGCCGGGCACTGGCAGCGACCTGCAGGGCATCAAGACCCGGGCCGAGCGTGACGGCGATCATTTCCGGATCAACGGCTCGAAGACCTTCATCTCCAACGGCCAGCATTCGGACATCGTCATCGTCGTCGCCCGCACCTCCGACGCGCCGGGCTCGAAAGGCATGAGCCTGATCGTTGTCGAGGCCGACCGGCCCGGCTTCCGTCGCGGTCGCAATCTGGACAAGCTCGGTCACCTGTCGTCCGACACCTCGGAGCTGTTCTTTGACGACGTACGGGTCCCGGTCGACAACCTGCTCGGTGCCGAAGGCACCGGCTTCGCGAGCCTGATGAACGAACTGCCGCAGGAGCGGCTGACGCTCGCGGTGTCGTCGCTCGCCGCCGCCCAGAAGGCGTTCGACATCACCCGCGACTACGTCAATAACCGCAAGGCGTTCGGCAAGTCGATCATGGATTTCCAGAACACCCGCTACAAGCTGGCCGACCTCAAGGCCGAGCTGTCGGTGGGCTGGGCGTTCGTCGACCAGTGCCTGGACAAGCACGATCGCCACGCGCTGACGTCCTCCGAGGCGTCGATCGCCAAGCTGTGGTGCACCGAGATGCACGGCCGCCTGGTCGATACCTGCCTGCAGTTCTTCGGCGGCTACGGCTTCATGCGCGAGTACGAGATCTGCAAGCTGTACGCTGATGCCCGCGTGCAGCGCATCTACGGCGGCACCTCCGAAATCATGCGTGAACTGATCTCGCGAACGTTGTGATGCCGGGCGCGCCGGCCCTGTTGATCTGCTGGACGGTCGTGATAGTATGGCACCATACTAAATAACCACCGGCCATCGGCCGGCCTTTCCCGGGAGTCGGCAATGGCGGGTCTGTACTTCGAGCAGTTCACGGTCGGTCGGGTCATCGAGCACGAGATCCGCCGCACGGTCACCGAATCCGACAACGTCTGGTTCTGTGGCGCCACCTACAACCCGGCGCAGATCCACATCGACGCCGAGTACTGCAAGAACACCGAGTTCGGCCAGCCGCTGGTGAACTCGATCTTCACGCTGGGCCTGGTGATCGGCCTGTCGATCCAGGACACCACGCTCGGTACCACGGTGGCCAATCTCGGCATGACCGACACCCGCTTCCCGAAGCCGGTGTTCGCGGGCGACACCATCCGTTCGCGGACCACGGTGCTGGAAGTGCGCGAGTCCAAGTCGCGGCCGAACGCCGGCATCGTGACCTTCCTGCACGAAGGCCTGAACCAGCGCGGCGAAATCATCTGCACCACCCAGCGCCAGGCGCTGATGCTGCGCAAGCCGGCCGCCTGAGCGCCGCTGCTGCGCGCCCCCGTCGCTGGTCACCGAATTCTCAATCTCTCCGGAGTTTTTCCCGATGGACTTCTCGATCAATCCCGATCATCAGGCGATCCGTGACGGCGTGGGCGCCGTGGTTCGTTCGTTCGGCGATGAATACTGGCTGGCGCGCGACGAGGACGGCGAGTTCCCGCGCGAATTCCACAAGGCCATGGCCGACGGCGGCTGGCTGGGCCTGACGATGCCGGAGGAGTACGGCGGCTCGGGCCTCGGCGTCACCGAAGCAATGATCATGATGCATGAGATCGCCAGCCACGGCGGCGGCATGGCGGCGACCTCGTCGGTGCACATCAACCTGTTCGGGCCGCACCCGATCGTGGTGCACGGCACGCCTGAGCAGAAGGCCCGTTGGGTGCCGAGGCTGATCGCCGGCCAGGATCAGTGCTGCTTCGGCTTCACCGAGCCGGACGCCGGCCTGAACACCACGGCGATCAAGACCTTCGCAACCAAGGTCGACGGCGGTTACGTGGTGCGCGGCCAGAAGGTCTGGACCTCGACCGCCCAGGTCGCCAACAAGATCATGTTGTTGACGCGCACCACCCGGCTCGAGGACTGCAAGCGTCCGACCGACGGCATCACGATCTTCTACACCGACCTCGACCGCAGCAAGATCGAAGTCAAGAAGATTCCGAAGATGGGCCGCAAGGCCGTGGATTCCAACGCCATCTTCATCGACGACCTGTTCATCCCCGAATCCGACCGGATCGGCGAGGAAGGCAAGGGCTTCGGCTACATCCTGCACAGCTTGAATCCGGAGCGGGTGCTGATCGGCATCGAGGCGATCGGCATCGGTCAGGACGCGCTGCGTCGCGCGTCCAAGTACGCCCGCGAACGGGTCGTCTTCGGGCGCCCGATCGGCCAGAACCAGGGTATCCAGCATCCGCTGGCGGAAAAGTGGATGTACCTGGAAGCCGCCCAGCGGATGGTCGAGAAGGCGGCATGGCTGTACGACAACGGCCTGCCCTGTGGTGCCGAGGCGAACTCCGGCAAGTTCCTCGGCGCGCGCGCCGGCTACGACGCCTGCTTGCAGGCGGTGCTGACCTTCGGCGGCTTCGGTTACGCCAAGGAGTACCACGTCGAACGACTGCTGCGCGAAGTCACCGTGACCCGCATCGCGCCGATCACCGAGCAGCTGATCCTGTCGTTCATCGCCGAAAAGGTGCTGGACCAGCCCAAGTCGTACTGATCGGCGCCGCCATCGGGCACCGGCTGCTGGTCCGGTTGCCTGGCGACGCGGCTTTACAATAGTCGTACGGTACCCTACGATTACTCTCAGATTTCCATCGGGATCGGCCCATGTTCAAGCGCACCCTGTTTACCCACGAGCACGAACTGTTCCGCGATACGGTCCGCAAGTTCATCGAACGCGAGATCGCGCCGTACCACGCGCAGTGGGAACACGATGGCATCGTGCCGCGTGATCTCTGGCTCAAGGCGGGCGCGGCCGGCATGCTCTGCTGCACCGTTCCGGAGGAGTACGGCGGCCTCGGCCTCGATTACCTGTTCGACGTCGTCGTCTTCGAGGAAATGGCGCGCAGCGGCTTCACCGGCCCGGGCTTCCTGATCCACTGCGATCTGGTTGCCACCTACGTGAAATCGTTCGGCACCGAGGAGCAGAAGCAGCAGTGGCTGCCGAAGATGGTGTCCGGCGAAGCCATCGGCAGCCTCGGCATGACCGAGCCGCATGCCGGCTCGGATCTGAAGGCGATCCGCACCCGCGCCGTGCGCGACGGCGACGATTTCATCATTAATGGCCAGAAGGTGTTCATTTCCAATGGCCAGCTCTGCGACGTGCTGGTGCTGGCCACCAAGACCGACAGCGACGCCGGTTCCAAGGGTGTGACGCTGTTCCTGGTCGACACCAAGACGCCGGGCTTCAAGCGCGGCAAGAATCTCGAAAAGCTCGGCATGAAGGCGCAGGACACGTCCGAGCTGTTCTTCGAGGACATGCGCATTCCGGCCAGCTGCATGCTCGGCAAGGAAGGCGAAGGCTTCAAGCTGATGATGACCAAGCTGGCGCAGGAACGTCTGGCCCAGGCGATCCGTTCAGCTACGGTCGCCGAGACGCTGATCGAGATGACGGTCGATTACACCGCCAACCGCAAGGCCTTCGGCACCACCATCGGCGCGTTCCAGAACACCCAGTTCAAGCTCGCCGAGCTGCATACCGAGGCGACGATCGGCCGCGTGTTCACCGATCACTGCATCACCAAGTTCATGAACGGCGAGCTCGACGAGGTCGACGCCGCGATGGCGAAGATGTGGCTGTCGAACCTGCACTGCAAGTGCGCCGACGAGTGCCTGCAGCTGTTCGGCGGCTGGGGCTACATGTGGGAGTACCCGATCTCGCGCGCCTTCGCCGACTGCCGCATCGTCAAGATCGCTGGCGGTTCGATCGAAGTGATGAAGCTGATCATCGGCCGCTCGCTGTTCGGTCGTCAGCAGGGTCACGAAAAGGTCAAGGCGATCGACTCCGGCGCCGACCGGAAACGGCTGGCCGGTTGAGGCCAGTGCGGTGAAGGAACAGCCCGCCGACCGTCACCGGGGCGGGCTTTTGTTTGGATCACGACCGCGCCGCGTGCAGCGATGACGCACCGGCCGGTGGCGCCGCGCGGAACTTGAGGTTCCGCTGCCACGCCATGCCACGGAGTCGAACATGCAATACGAAACGCTGGAACTGACGGTGGAAGATGGCCTGGCGCGGCTGGTGCTGAACCAGCCGGCGCTCGGTAACCCGTTCAATGCGCAGATGTGCGCCGACATGGGCCGCGTCGGCTCCGAACTGCTGGGCCGTGGCGATGTCCGCGCCGTGCTGCTGTCGGCGCGCGGCAAGTTCTTCTCGGTCGGTGGCGACATCCGCATGTTCGCCGAACAGCTCGACACGCTGCCGACGCAGATCCTGGAGTGGACCTCGACCCTGCACATGGGGCTGGCCCGCATCAAGCGCCTCAACGCGCCGCTGATCGCCAGCGTCCACGGCATCTGCATGGGCGGCGGCGTAGCGCTGGTCGGCGCCTGCGACGTGGTCTACGCGGGCAAGAGCGCGCGCTTCGGCGCGGCCTACCCGCAGATCGGCTACTCCTGCGACGCCGGTGCCTCGTTTGCGCTGGCCTCGCGCATGGGCATCGCCCGCGCCCGCCGCTTCCTGCTGTTCAACGAAATGCTCACCGCTAACCAGTCGTTGACGGCCGGTCTTGCAGACTACGTCGTCGACGATGCCGCGCTGGCCGACACCGCCGAGCAGGCCGCCAGGCAGCTGGCGCTGGGGCCGACGCGCGCCTTCGGCGAGATTCGCCGCCTGATCGACAAGGCGTTGCGCACGCCGCTGGAATCGCAGCTGGAAGACGAGGCGCAGGCCTTGTCGGGCTGCGCGGCCAGCGCCGACGCCCGCGAGGGCATCACCGCGTTCGTCGAAAAACGAGCGCCGGATTTCAAGGGACGCTGAACCACAGGCCCACGGGCGTCATCGGGCTTGCGAGCAAGCAGCGCCATCATGCGGTAGCGAGGAGGAACGACACCATGTGGTTGTATGCCGACATCAAGACTCTCGCCGACATCCCCCGCCTGTACGGCAAGACCCGGCCGGAGAAGACTGCGCTGGTCGATGGCCGCGGCGCGATCAGCTTCGCCAGGCTGGACGAGCGCTCCAATCGCGTCGCCAACCTCATCCTCGGCCACGGCATTCCGGCGCGCTCGAACATCGGCTTTCTCGGCAAGAACTCGTCGCTGTATTTCGAGCTGCTGTTCGGCATCAACAAGGCCGGCAGCACGATGTCGCCGATGAACTGGCGGCTGGCGGCGCCGGAACTGGCGGCGGTGATCGCCGATGCCGAAGCGCCGCTGATGTTCGTCGACCGTGATCTGACGCCGCTGATCGAAGCCGTGCAGGCGATCAGCCCCCGGCCGTTCAAGGTCATCAGCCTGGATCCGCTCAATACCGACAGCGCGCTTGATCAGGCGCTGGCGGGCGTCTCGGACGTCGATCCGCGAATGCCGCTCGATGCCGAGCAGGCGGCGCTGCTGATCTACACCTCGGGCACCACCGGCAAGCCGAAGGGCGTGGAGCTGACCCATCGCGGCTTCCACTACATGCGGCTCTGCGAACATCTGGAGCCGGCGCTGCAGTGGCAGGACGACGACGTGATGATGATGGTGATGCCGAACTTCCATCTGGTCGGCAGTGGCCTGAGCATCCAGTCGCTGTACAACGGCGGCACGCTGTCGATCCTGCCGCAGCTCGATCCGGGCCAGCTGATCCAGGTGATCCAGCGCGATCGCCCGTCGATCGTCGCGCTGGTGCCGACCGCGATCCAGATGGTGCTCGATCATCCGGCCGCCAGCACCGCCGATTTCTCCAGCCTGCGGCTGGTGATGTACGCCGGCTCGCCGATCAGCTCTCACCTGCTGGCGCGCGCGCTGCGCGAGATGAAGTGCAAGTTCATGCAGTTCTACGGCGCCACCGAAAGCTCGGGCGCGATCTCGCTGCTGCGGCCGGAACAGCATGTGATCGACGACGAGGCCAAGCTCAAGTCCTGCGGCACGCCGCTGCCGCTGATCGACGTCAAGTTCGTCGACGCCAATGGTGACGAGGTGCCGGAAGGCGCGATCGGTGAACTGGTGGTCCGTTCGCCGTCGCTGTTCGGCGGTTACTGGAAGCAGCCGGACACCACGTCCGCCGTGCTCCAGGACGGCTGGTACAAGACCGGCGACGCCGGCCGCCGCGACGCCGAAGGCCTGCTGTACCTGGTCGACCGGGTCAAGGACATGATCGTCACCGGCGGCGAGAACGTCTATTCGGCCGAAGTCGAGCAGGTGCTGGCCAAGCATCCGGGCGTGCGGATGTGCGCCGTCATCGGCCTGCCGGATGAAAAATGGGGTGAGCGCGTGGTTGCCATGATCATGCCGAGCGACGGCCAGCGGCCGACGCAGGAGGAGATCATCGCCCATTGTCGTCAGCACATCGCCGGCTACAAGGTGCCGAAGGAAGTGCGGCTGGTGGACGCTTTCCCGATGACCGCGACCGGCAAGGTGCTGAAGCGCGTGGTGCGCGATGAGCTGGCGCGTGCCGCTGCGGGGAAATCCTGATTTCTGCCCGTTCGGGTGGCGCACCCTCGGAAGCGCGTTCCGTAATGTCGATGACCCGCTCGCATCAGGGGTCTGTTGCATGATGTTCGACCCGCCCCCGGTTCGTTCCGGGGCGGGGTCCGCCTGTTATCCAGTTTCGATTACCGAAGACCTTCGCCATGCCTGACTCCCCTTCGCTGAAGCCGCTGGACGCCGACCTGTCCCAGACCCGCAATCCGCTGCGCTTTGTCACGGCGGCGAGCCTGTTCGACGGTCACGACGCCGCCATCAACGTGATGCGGAGGCTGATCCAGGCCCAGGGCGCCGAGGTCATCCACCTTGGCCACAACCGTTCGGTCGAGGACGTGGTTCGCGCCGCGCTGCAGGAAGATGCCGACGGCATCGCCCTGTCGAGCTATCAGGGCGGCCACAACGAATTCTTCAAGTACATGGTCGACATGCTGGCCGAGCGCGGCGCCAGCCACATCCGCGTGTTCGGCGGTGGCGGCGGCACGATCACGCCGGAAGAGATCGCCGTGCTGCACGAGCAGGGCGTGGAGCGCATCTACCACCCGAACGACGGCAGCAAGCTCGGCCTGGTCGGCATGATCGAGGACCTGATCAAGCGCGCCGAGACGCACCGCAAGGGCAGCATCAAGCCCGGTGCGGCATCGATCGACGACGAAATCACCGTCGGCCGCTGGCTGTCGGCGCTGGAAGACGATCTGTTCAGCGAGGCCGAATTGACCCAGCTGCGCGCCGAATGGAAGGTGGCCGGCGCCAAGACCCCGGTGATCGGCTTCACCGGCACCGGCGGCGCCGGCAAGTCGTCGGCGGTCGATGAACTGCTGCTGCGCTTCCTGCAGGCGTTCCCGACGATGCGCATCGCCGTGCTGGCCGTCGACCCGACGCGTCGCCGCTCCGGTGGCGCGCTGCTCGGCGACCGCATCCGCATGAATTCCCTGCGCAATCCGCGCGCCTTCATGCGTTCGATGGCCACCCGCCGCCAGCACGCCTCGACCAACACGGTGCTGAAGGACTGCATCGCCTTCCTGAAGAGCCTGACCTACGACCTGGTCATCGTTGAAACCGCCGGCATCGGCCAGAGCGATTCGGAAATCGTCGACCTCGTCGACTTCCCGATCTACGTGATGACCAGCGACTACGGCGCGGCCAGCCAGCTCGAGAAGATCGACATGATCGATTACGCCGAGCTGGTCATCCTCAACAAGTTCGACCGTCGCGGTGCCGAGGACGCGCTCCGCGATGTGCGCAAGCAGTGGAAGCGCAACCGCGTGCGCTTCGACCTGAAAGATGAAGACGTGCCGGTCTACCCGACGATCGCCAGCCAGTTCAACGATCCGGGCGTCACCTGGATGTTCACCAACCTGTGCCGCCTGCTGCGCGACAAGCTCGGCCTGCCGGCCGACCGCTGGACGCCGGCGCTCGACACCAGCGTCAAGGAGCCGCGCGCCACGGTGCTGATCCCCGGTCAGCGCACGCGTTATCTCGCCGAAATCGCCGAGAACGGTCGTGGCCTCAATCGCGAGGTCGAGCAGCAGCATGACATCGCCGATCGCGCCCAGTCGCTGTGGGATGCGCTGAAGGAACTCGACGATCCGAAGCTGCCGAAGCCGCTGGATGTCTACGCCGGCGAAGATCTCGGCGCTGGCGGCGACAAGAGCCTGCTGGTGCTGCGCAGCCGGTACAACGAAGCGATCAAGGGCCTGAAGTCGGAGTCGATCGCGCTGCTGCGCGAATGGCCGGAACGGCTCAAAGGCGTGACCGATTCGCAGTACGTCTACCACGTGCGTGGCAAGCCGGTGGCTGGCGAGAACTACACCGAATCCCTGAGCCACTCGAAGATCCCGAAGGTCGCCGCGCCGAAGTTCCAGGGCTGGGGCGAACTGCTGCGCTTCCTGCTGAAAGAGAACCTGCCGGGCGGCTATCCGTACACGGCCGGCCTGTATCCGTACCGCCGCGTCGGCGAGGACCCGATCCGCATGTTCGCCGGCGAAGGCACGCCGGAGCGCACCAATCGCCGCTTCCACTACCTGAGCCAGCCGGGCATGCCGACGCGCCTGTCGACGGCTTTCGACTCGGTGACCCTGTACGGCGAAGATCCGGAAACGCGCCCGGACATCTACGGCAAGATCGGCAACTCCGGCGTCAACATCGCCACGCTCGATGACATGAAGAAGCTCTACTCGGGCTTCGATCTGTGCCTGCCGAGCACCTCGGTATCGATGACCATCAATGGTCCGGCGCCGATGATCCTCGCGATGTTCATGAACACCGCGATCGACCAGCAGGTCGAGAAGTACCTGAAAGCCGATGCCGCGCGCTGGGCGGAAGCCGAGAAGAAGATCGCCGCGCTGTTCAAGGACCAGCCGCGTCCGGTCTATTCCGGCGAGCTGCCGGCCAGCAACAACGGGCTGGGCCTGGCGCTGCTCGGCGTCACCGGCGATCAGCTGGTCGATGCCGAGACCTACGACAAGATCAAGCGCGAGACGATGGCGATTGTCCGCGGCACTGTGCAGGCCGACATCCTGAAAGAGGATCAGGCGCAGAACACCTGCATCTTCTCGACCGAATTCGCGCTGCGAATGATGGGCGACATCCAGCAGTCGTTCGTCGAGCGCGGCGTGCGCAACTTCTACTCGGTGTCGATCTCCGGGTATCACATCGCCGAAGCCGGCGCGAATCCGATCAGCCAGCTTGCTTTCACGCTGGCCAACGGTTTCACCTTCGTCGAGTACTACCTGGCGCGTGGCATGAAGATCGACGACTTCGCGCCGAACCTGTCGTTCTTCTTCAGCAACGGCATGGACCCGGAGTACTCGGTGATCGGCCGCGTGGCGCGCCGCATCTGGGCGCGGGCGATGCGCGAGCGCTATCAGGCCAACGAACGCAGCCAGATGTTGAAGTACCACATCCAGACGTCGGGCCGGTCGCTGCACGCGCAGGAAATCCAGTTCAACGACATCCGCACTACGCTGCAGGCGCTGTACGCGCTGTTCGACAACTGCAACAGCCTGCACACCAACGCCTACGACGAGGCGATCACCACGCCGACGGAAGAGAGCGTGCGCCGCGCGGTCGCGATCCAGCTGATCATCAACCGCGAGCTGGGCCTGAACTACTGCGAAAACCCCTGGCAGGGCAGCTTCATCATCGACCAGCTGACCGATCTCGTCGAAGAAGCGGTTTACAAGGAGTTCGAGTCGATCAGCGAACGCGGCGGCGTGCTGGGCGCGATGGACACCATGTACCAGCGCGGCAAGATCCAGGAAGAGTCGCTGTACTACGAGCACAAGAAGTACGACGGCAGCCTGCCGCTGATCGGCGTCAACACCTTCCTGCCGAAGGACCACGGCGGCGAGATCGCGACGACCATCGAACTGATCCGTTCGACCGAGGACGAGAAAGGGCAGCAGATCGACAACGTTGCGTCGTTCCGTGCCGCGCGCAACAAGCTGAAGGCCGACAGCCTCCAGGTGCTGCAGCAGACCGCGCGCGATCGCCGCAACATCTTCGAGGCGCTGCTCGAAGCGGTGAAGTACAACTCGCTCGGCCAGATCAGCCACGCGCTGTACGACGTCGGCGGCGAGTACCGGCGCAACATGTAAAGGCCAGCTGGCCGGATCTCCCGTCCGGCCAGTCGGCCGCGCGGGCAGTTGCCGGCGAGCGTTGTTCGGCGAGTGGCAAAGGAAAGCCCCGGATCGGCTGCCGATCCGGGGCTTTTCAGTAGTCGGCAAGGCGGTAGTGCCAGCGCCGGCCGGGATTGTCCCGTGAAGCGCCTTTGAACCCCTTTTACCCCACCGTTTGTCCCAATGTTTTTGACGCCGACGTCAAATATTTTGTGCGATTGCGACAAACTATTGATTCAATTGAAAATCTCAAATCGGCGTTTTCTTGACGAACCGTCGCAACGTACTTATACTGCACCGCAACAACAGTCACTCACCACAACGCGAACAAGAATTCGAACGCGTTGTGGATGTCTCCTCCAGAAAGGCTTCGGCCTTTCTCGCACCTTGCCCCCTGCAACAGGGGGTTTTTTTTTGGGCGTCGACTTTGTGTTTGTTGTTTCGACGTGGGCGGAGTCTGCCGGAATCGTTCTATCGTTACAAGCCTTTGGGCGGGGCCGGCGACCGGCGCATCAACCCCCCGAGGCACGGCGCGGATCGAATAGTGATCGGGCGTTCATGTCGGTCGGCCAAGGTGAATCATTCAAGCCGATACGCGTCGTTCCGGCGTTGCCGCCGAACGCAAACAATATGTATCTGACCCCGATTTCCTTGAGGCTGTGGCGGGGGGGGGTACGCGGCGGGCTGATTGGCGGCGCTGGCGCTGCGCTTTGATGTCAAAGTAACATTGATCAATGGCAATGTCAGATGAGGAGGGCGCCATGACAATGACAACGACGCGACACGCCGCACCCAGCCAGCAGGATCTCGACGGCTTTCGCGCCATCCAGCGCCTCGCCTATCGCTGCGCCGAAACCATCGGGGCCGAGCTGGTGCCGGGCATGACCGAGCGGCAGGCGGCAGCGCGCATGAAGACCTGGCTGCTCGATCACGGCGTCGACGACTGGTTCCATCAGCCGTTCGCCTGGTTCGGCGATCGCACGGCGTTCCGCGGCGCCGTCGGCTTCAAGCAGCTGGGCGGCTTCAATCCGGCGTTCTATCCAGGCTTGCGCCGACTCGAGGAAGGCATGCCCTACATTCTCGACTGCGCGCCGTCGATGAACGGCTATACCGCCGATATCGGCTATTGCGGCGTGATCGGCGAGAACCGCGTGCTTGACCGGCTGATGGACGACTTGCGCGAGTACCGCGAACTGATCGTCAGCCTGGTCCGCCAGCGCAAGCATCTGTCGGAAGTCAGCCAGGCGGTCGATCGTCTGTGTCAGCGCCACGGCTACGATCCTCGCCACAAGGCGTACCCGTTCGAGGTGCTGGCGCATCGGGTCGAGAAGCTCGCCGACGATGGCGCCAAGTCGCACCTCAGCCTGTTCAACTTTGGCGTCCGCAACATCAGCGAACTGCTGAAAGGCGTGGCCGATGGCCGTCGCGAAGGCCATTCGCCGCTGTGGTCGAGCAACGCGAAGTCCGATCATCCGCCGACGCCGGGCCTGTGGGCGGTGGAGCCGCATCTGGGCTTCCGCGATGTCGGCGCCAAGTGGGAAGAGCTGCTGGTGGTCACCGAGGACGATGCCTTCTGGCTCGATGACGATGTGCCGCATGTACGCCGCTGGCGCGAGCGGGGCCTGCTGGACAACGTGAAAAGGGCGGCCTGAACCATGGCGCTCGAGCCGGTGCAGATTGTCCGATCAGGCGACGTCGAACTCGCCGTCTACAGCTGGGGCACGCCGCCCGCCGCGCCGGGCGCCAAGCCGGTGGTGGTGCTGGTGCACGGCTATCCGGATGCCGCCAGCATCTGGTCCACCGTGGCCGAAGGGCTGGCCGAGCGCTATCACGTCATCGCCTATGACGTGCGCGGTGCCGGCCGCTCGTCGGTGCCTGATCACACCCAGGCCTACGACCTCGACCACCTAGTCGCCGATCTCGCGGCCGTCGTCGACGCCACCAGCCCGGCCCAGCCGGTGCATCTGATCTGCCACGACTGGGGCTCGATCCAGAGCTGGGAAGCGGTGACCACCGAGCGCATGGCGGGGCGGATCGCCTCGTATACGACGATCTCCGGCCCCAGTCTCGATCACGCGGCCTACTGGATCATGCAGCGGCTGAAAAGCGGCGCGCCGGACCAGATGGCCCAGGTCGCGCGGCAGATCGCCCATTCCTGGTATGTCGGCATGTTCCACCTGCCGGCCGTCGCGCCGACGCTGTGGAAAGCCGGCCTCGACAAGCTGTGGCCGGGCCTGCTGGAAAAGCTCGACGGCGTGCGTGTCGACGCCAGCGACAGCCAGCGCAAGGATGGCGCCAACGGCGTCAACCTGTATCGCGCCAATTTCGCCAGGCGCCTGCTCAAGCCCGGCGAGCGACGCACCAAGGTGCCGGTGCAGCTGATCGTGCCGCGCAAGGACAAGTTCATGGTCGCCGAGATCTGGGACGACCTGCCGCAATGGGTGCCGAACCTGTGGCGGCGCGAAGCCGATGCCGGCCACTGGATTCAGGCCAGCCATCCGCAGCTGGTGATCGACTGGGCGTCCGAGTTCATCGACCACGTCGAAGGTGCTGCAGAGACGCCGGCGCTCGCCCGGGCTCGCGTACATGCGCGTGAGTCGCGCAGCGGCCGGATTTCGGATCGCCAGCGTGGCCGGCTGGTCGTGGTCACCGGCGCCGGTTCCGGCTTCGGCCGCGAGACCGCGCTGCTGTTCGCCGAACACGGCGCGGATGTCATCTGCGTCGACCTGAACCTTGAAGCGGCGGCGCGGACGGTGGAACTGGTGCGCCTGCTCGGCGCCCAGGCCTGGGCGCGCAAGGTCGATGTCGGCAATGTCGAACAGATGACCGCGCTTGCTGACTGGGTCGAAGCCGATTTCGGCGCGCCGGACATCGTCGTCAACAACGCCGGCATCGGGGTCGCCGGCTCGTTCTTCGATACTTCCGATGCAGACTGGGAAAAGGTGCTGCGGGTCAACCTCTGGGGCGTGATCCACGGCTCCAAGCTGTTCGGCCAGCAAATGATCAAGGCCGGCCGAACGGGCCATATCGTCAATGTCGCGTCGATGGGCGGCTTCACGCCGTCGAAGTTCATGTCGGCCTACAACACCAGCAAGGCGGCAGTGATGATGCTCAGCGACTGCCTGCGCGCCGAACTCGCCGACAAGGGCATCCACGTGGCGACCATCTGTCCGGGCCTGTCGATCACCAACATCACGCAGAGCACGCGTTTCGTCGGCCTCGATGCCCGAGCCGAAGCCGAGAAGCAGGCGCGGGCGACCAGGCTCTACCAGCGACGCAACCTGACGCCGGACAAGATCGCCAAGGCCATCCTCGATGCCGTCGAGAACCGGCGCGACGAAGTGCCGGTGGGTGCTGAAGCGCAAGGCGCTCGCCTCATCTCCCGGCTGTTCCCGAAGCTGTCGCGCGGCCTCGCTCGGTTCGATCTGCTGCCCTGATTCCCTTTCACCATCGCCCACGGAGCATTCCCATGGCCGTCACTCCCATCACCGCGCTGCTCGGCAAAGTCACCTCCGGCAAGCCCGCCAGGGCTTCCAAGACCCGTGGCCGGCTGATTCCGCGCAAGGTCAAGTTCGACTGGTCGGACACCCCGGTCGACTGGATTCCGGGCCATCCGTTCGCCAGCCATTTCATCAACGAGATCAACCTGCTGCTGCCGGCCGGTGAGTTCTGGTTCTGTCGCCTGTACAACCAGGCGCTGCCGATGGTCACCGACGACAAGCTTCGAGACGACGTGCAGATGTTCATTCGCCAGGAGGCGATGCATGCCCGCGCCCACGGCGGTGCCGTGGCCGACTATCTGAACAAGCGCGGCATCGAGACTGAATCGAACACCCGGCAGGAAGACTGGCTGTTCGAGAACCTGCTCGGCGACAAGCTGGCCGGCCGCGAACTGAAAAGTGACTGGGCCAAGAAGCAGTGGCTGGTGTTCCGTCTCGGCATCATCGCCGCCGTCGAGCACATGACCTGCGTGCTTGGCCAGTACGCGCTCGACAACAAGAACTGGGATGCCGTCGGCGCCGACCCGGTGCTGCTCGACCTGCTGCGCTGGCACGGGGCCGAAGAAGTCGAGCATCGCTGCGTCGCTTTCGACCTTTACCGCCATCTGGGCGGCACCTATCCGTCGCGCTACTACCTGAGCCTGATCGCGATGCCGGTGATCTTCGGCCTGTGGGCCCACGGTGCTGCGCACCTGATGAAGCAGGACCCGCGCTTTGCCGCCAAGCGTCCGAGCGTCTTCCGGCCGTGGGTGTGGCTGGAATGGCAGCGGCAGTCGAAGACCGGGATGCTGCCGTCGCTGCCGGCCCTGCTGGTTCGCCAGCTGCCGTTCTTCAGCCCCTGGTACGACCCGGCGAAGGAAGGCTCGACCGAGGAAGCGCTGGCCTATCTCGAAGGCTCGCCGGCGGCCGCCGCCGCGATGATGGCGGACCGCAGCGCGGCCTGAGCGCAGCGTGCTGCATCGACAACGGCCGCGCGAGCGGCCGTTGTCGTTTCCGGCCTCGGCCGACCGGACGACCGTGACGATGCAGCTGCCTGTGTCCGGCACCGGAATTCGGCGATGATTCGGCCCCGGAGCGATCCATCGCGCGACGATCCGGGGCGGCGGCAATTGAAATCGTGGACGGCCGCCGCCATGCACCGTACGGCGTTCGAGGCGGTTGTCCGCCACCGGTCCATAGGTTTCATCAATGGCCCGGATTCCGATAAATGATTTCAATCCCGCGGGTCGTGTAAGTAGTATCTCGCTATCAAATCAACCCACCCCACACACCAAGGACACGTTCATGTCGCTGATCAACACTGCGGTCAAGCCGTTCAAGGCGCAGGCTTTCCACAATGGCAAGTTCATCGAAGTCACCGACGCCTCGCTGAAGGGCAAGTGGTCGGTCCTGATCTTCATGCCGGCCGCCTTCACCTTCAACTGCCCGACCGAAGTTGAGGACGCCGCCAACAGCTACGCCGAGTTCCAGAAGGCGAACGCCGAGGTCTACATCGTCACCACCGACACCCACTTCTCGCACAAGGTCTGGCACGAGACCTCGCCGGCGGTCGGCAAGGCCCAGTTCCCGCTGGTCGGTGACCCGACCCATGCGCTGACCCGCGCCTTCGACGTGCATATCGACGAGGAAGGCCTGGCACTGCGTGGCACCTTCGTGATCAACCCGGAAGGCGTGATCAAGACCGTCGAGATCCACTCGAACGAGATCGCCCGTGACGTGTCGGAAACACTGCGCAAGCTGAAGGCCGCGCAGTTCACCGCCGCCAACCCGGGCCAGGTTTGCCCGGCGAAGTGGAAGGAAGGCGCGAAGACCATCGCGCCGTCGCTGGATCTGGTCGGCAAGATCTAAGCGATCCTGCTTCGGGCCGGCTTCGCTGCTGGCCCGATTCCGCAACACCCGCGCCCTGCCGTTGCCCGCACCTTCACCGGGGTGGCGGCAGGGCGTTTTGCATCCCGCAGTTCCCGAATTCAGTAACGATGTCGGCTGTCGTGGTTTCGAACGGAGAATCTCATGCTTGACCAGGACCTGAAGGAAACATTGAAGGGCTACCTCGAGCGCCTGACCCGCCCGCTCGAGATCGTGGCCAATACCGATGGCTCGGACGCCTCGAAGGAAATGATGGCGCTGCTGGCCGACATCACCGATGTCTGCAGCCGCATCACCGTGCGCGAAACCTCGGACGCCGCCTTGCGCGCGCCGTCGTTCGCGATCGGCAGCCCAGGCCACGACATCCGCTTGCGTTTCGCCGGCATTCCGCTCGGCCATGAGTTCACCTCGCTGGTGCTGGCGCTGCTGCAGGCCGGCGGCTACCCGCCGAAAGTCAGCGACGACGTCATCGCCGCGATCAAGGCGCTGCCGGGGCCGCTGAAGTTCGAAAGCTATTTCTCGCTGTCCTGCCAGAACTGCCCGGATGTCGTGCAGGCGCTGAACCTGATGGCGGTGCTGAACCCGAACATCGAGCACACCGCGATCGAAGGCAGCGCCTTCCAGAGCGAGGTCGAGTCGCGCCAGGTGATGTCGGTGCCGAGCATTTATCTGAACGGCGAACCGTTCGCGGCCGGCCGCATGGGTGTCGACGAGATTCTCGCCAAGCTCGACACCGGCGCGGCCGCTCGCGAAGCCGAGAAGCTCAAGGACAAGGCGCCGTACGACGTGCTGATCGTCGGCGGCGGCCCGGCCGGCGCAGCAGCGGCGATCTACGCCGCCCGCAAGGGCATCCGCACTGGTCTGGTTGCCGAGCGCTTCGGTGGCCAGGTGGCGGACACCATGGGCATCGAGAACCTGATCTCGGTGCCGGAAACCGAAGGCCCGAAGCTGGTCGCGGCGATGGAAAATCACGTCGGCCACTACGATGTCGACGTGATGAAGCTGCAGCGCGCCGACGGCATTTCCAGCGATGGCGAACTGGTCAGCATCGCGCTGGCGTCCGGTGCCACGCTCAAGTCCAAGACCGTGATCGTCGCCACCGGCGCGCGCTGGCGGCAGATGAACGTGCCGGGCGAGGACCAGTACCGCAACAAGGGCGTGGCCTACTGCCCGCACTGCGACGGCCCGCTGTTCAAGGGCAAGCGCGTCGCGGTAATTGGTGGTGGCAACTCGGGCGTGGAAGCGGCGATCGACCTCGCCGGCATCGTGTCGCAGGTGACGCTGATCGAGTTCGACAGCCAGCTGCGCGCTGACGCCGTGCTGCAGCGCAAGCTGAACAGCCTGCCGAACGTGCGGGTGATCACCTCGGCGCAGACCACCGAAGTGACCGGTGACGGCGCCAAGGTCAACGGTCTGGTCTACAAGGATCGCGGCACCGGCGAGCTGCACACGATCGCGCTGGAAGGCATCTTCGTGCAGATCGGCCTGCTGCCGAACAGCGACTTCCTGAAGGGTGCGGTCGACCTGAGCCCGCGTGGCGAAGTGGTCGTCGATGCTCGCGGCGCCACCTCGATGCCGGGCGTGTTCGCCGCCGGCGACGTCACCACCACGCCGTACAAGCAGATCATCATCGCGATGGGCGAAGGCTCCAAGGCCGCGCTCAGCGCCTTCGATCACCTGATCCGCATGACCGCGCCGGATGCCGCCCGCAAGGCTGCCTGATTGTCGTTGCAGATGAAAAAAACGGCCTTCGGGCCGTTTTTTTTGGTTTGCCGCCGCCGCAGCCGCCAAGCCTCTTTTCTCGGTGGGCGGTCTGTTGACCATGGCAAAAAATTCACAGATCAGGTCTGAGGCGGCTTTTTCTTCTTCTGACGGGCGATTCATGAAAATTTCCCGGAAAATAGTCGGGTCGATAACAGATCGCGCCATGATTATCGGGAGCAGCGGTGCCGACGAATCGTTCAGGAAACAAGGGTTTCTGTCGGTCGCCACAGAACGGCGGGGCCGGGACTGGCCGGATGAGCAAAGGGACATTTCTAAATGACGAGCCGCCGATCCGGCTGGTCGCGGGCAACATCAGTGCTGATGAATCGCCCTTCAAGATCAGGAGTTTCACAATGATGCGAATTTTCAAGATCACGACCCAGGTCATCGGCGCCGGCGCAGTCGCCCTGGCGCTGGGTGGCTGTGACAACCTCAATGGCGATGTTGTCGGCGGCGAACCGGAGTCAGCCACTGGCCTGCTCAACGATGGCGGCGCCCCGACCGTCGTCACCGACAGCGGCAACGCGGTACCCGGCAACTTCATCTGCTCGCACAGCGTTTCGGCCACCGAGCCGGACATGGTCGTCGGCAGCAATGGCCTGGTCGGCGGCGTGCTGACCAACCTGCTCGGCTCGCTCGGGCTCGATGTGGTGGCCAATCTGCTCAACAGCGTCTCGACGCCGGAAGCGGCTGCCGACGGCAATCTCGATACCGCCGCTGGCGTCACCTTGACCGCCGGCCTCCTCGGCGGCGTGCTGACCTCGGTCGACCTCACCGCCGTGGTTCGCGATGGCGGCACGGTGCCGTCCGGCTACTACGCGATCGCCGGCCTGAGCTTCCCGGGCGGCGTCGCCAACCTGTCGCTGTTCAACTCCATCACCGTGCAGACCTCGCTGCTCGGCCTCACGCAGGAAGTAGCGACCTTGAACCAGTCGGCGATCTCGCTGCTGGGCATCAACGGCAGCACTGTTCCGTCGGCCTGGATCGGCCTGAAGGCCACGCGGCCGTACGACAAGGTGACGGTGTCGCTGGTGCCGGGCCTGCTTTCGGTCAACGTCGGCAACGCCGTGCGCATCCACGAGTTCTGCTACGACGGCCGCTTCGTGATTCCGAAGGCCAGCTGATCGGCGGCGCTCCGGCGCCACCAGGGCGGCCCGGTGCCTCAGGCACCGCGCCGCCTTTTTTGTGGCCGCGCGGGCTAGCCGGTGATGGCCGCTGTCCGGTCACGCAGCCACATGCCGGCCACCATCGTGACGACGAACAGCAGCACTTCCGGCGAACCGGCGGCCAGGTTGGCAATCGCCGGGCCCGGGCACAGGCCGGCGATACCCCAGCCGATCCCGAACAGCGCCGCGCCGGCCAGCAGTTGCGGATCCAGATCGCGCTTGGTCGGCAGCTGGAAGCGTTCCGCCAGCAGCGGCCTGCCGGCGCGTCGCACCCAGGCGAACACCGGGAAGGTCACCAGCAGTGCCGATCCCATGACGAAGGCCAGCGACGGGTCCCAGCGACCGCTGACGTCGAGAAAGCCGACGACCTTGGCTGGATTGGTCATGCCGCCGAGAGCAAGACCGGCCCCGAACAGCAGGCCGGCCAGCAGGGCGATGAGGGCGATCTTCATGCGGCAGCTCCGGACAGGTGACGGATCACGAACACGGTGGCGACGCCGAAGGCCATGAAGGTGAGGGTGGCGACGATCGACCGCGGCGACAGCCGGGCGATGCCGCAGACGCCGTGGCCGGAGGTGCAGCCGGAGCCCATGCGGGTGCCATAACCGACGATCAGCCCGGCCGCCGCCATGCCCAGCCAGCCGGTCTGCAGCTGCGCCGGCGGCAGCGACGTGACCACCGTCGTCAACAGCAGCGCACCCAGCACCATGCCGCCGAGGAACAGACTGCGCCAGCGGCGCTCGCTGGGCGCGGGGTCCAGCAGCAGGCCTCCGAGCGTGCCGCTGACGCCGGCAATGCGGCCGTTGAAGATGATCATCAGCGCGGCGGCAAGGCCGATCAGCAAGCCGCCGCCAGCGGCGCGCAGCCAGCTGTCGGTATCCATCAGTACGGTCATGGCAACGAATCTCCCCGGTCGAATCGCGGGCTGACAGCGCTGCCACCGCCCGCTACAGTGGTTGAAAATGAGGGATGGAGTATACGGTATGGGGTATGTAAAACGTGAGCGGAACGCATCCGTAAATGCATTGCCGGAAGCGAATGGCAGCGCCTCGGATGCCGCCAGCGACGACCACCGGCAGGCGGTGGTGATGCGACTGCGGCGGGTCGAAGGCCAGATTCGCGGCGTGCTGGCGATGATCGAAGCCGAAACCCCGTGCGACACGGTGGCCCAGCAGCTCGCCGCCGCCCGCAAGGCGCTGGACCGCGCCTTCTACGAGATGATGGCCTGTGACTTCGAGCAGGAAATCGCCCGCAGCAGCGATCCGGCGCAGCTGGCGCGGCGACTGGCCGAGAAGACGCGGCTGCTGGCCAAGTACGGCTGAAGGTCGTCCACCGGCGCTTGCGGCTGTCCGTCTGGCCGCAGCGTCACCACAGGCAGCCCGGCCTCAGCGCAGCGACGGCAGCACGCCGATGGAGGTCATGAAGGCTTCGTCGTCGCGGTCGGCCTGCTCGGTTGCGCTCGATGACAGCCGGTGACGGCCGCCCGCGACGCTCTTGTACTGGCAGCGGATACCCAGCTGGCGGATCTGGCTGCAGGCGGCGATCGTGGTCGACTGCGGCACCTGCTCGTCGGCATTGCCGTGGATCATGATGACCGGCGGCATGCCGGCCTTCAGGTTGCGCGCCGGCGAAATCGCGTTGGAAACCGGGAAGAAGTAGTCGGTGCTCGGCGAAGCGAAGGTCCCGTCGCCGACGCCGACCTCGATGGCGCCGCTGCGGATCGATACGGCCGCCACCGGGAACGGCGGCGTGCTGGCCGGATCGGTCGTTGCCGGCGGCTCCGGCAGGGCAGCGAAGAAGGCACTGCCGCCGCCCGAGGAACCGCCGGCGACGACGACGCGCAGCGGGTCGACGCCCAGCATGGCTGCGTTGTCCATGACCCATTTGATGACCAGCCGGTTGTCGTCGGCAATGGCGACCGGCGAACTGCCGAAGCGGTCGTTGACCCGATAGTCCGGCGCGATGCCGACATAGCCCGAGCGCTTGGCCCAGCTCCGGGCGGCGCCGATCGCCGATTCGGCGTCGCCGTGGTTGTAGCCGCCACCGAAGAACTGCACGCGAGCGGCCCTGCGATCCTGCGCTGTCCAGCCAGGGGGGTAAGCGACGAACACGCGCAGCGGCACGGGTGAAAGCGCGCGGTAGATGTAGCCGGTCACGCCGTCGAACGCGGACTTCGTCGCGGCGACCGGGTCCGCCGAGGTGCTGATGGTGAGGCTTGACGACTGCGAGCCGAGGCTCAGCTTGACGGTCGCGCTCTTGCCATATTCGGCGACCGCCTTCGCCTGCACGGTGATCGAGTCGCCATTGATGGCGGTGCCGTCGGTCGACACGTAGCGCCCGCCGTTGATGCTGTAGTAGCCACCTGTGACTTTCACCGCAACGGCCTTGCGGGCGTTGCGGACCACCACCGGCTGGGTGGTGACGATGCTGCCCGGCGGAACCACGCCACCGGCGTACAGATCGGCGTTGACGAGCTTGAAGGCGTTCGGCGCGCTCGGCGTCTTGGCGGTGACCTTCCAGGTCGCCTGCCGGGACTTGCTGATGCCGCTGCCGATCGTCAGCGTGGCCGATTGGGCCTGCCCGGAGGTGGCTGCGGCGAGCATCTTCAGGGTGACCAGGTCGCCGGGCATCACCATGCCCTCCAGCGCCGTATAGGCTCCGCCGTTGATGTTGTAGTCGGCGCCGCTGACCTTGATCGGCGTCGCCGAATTGATGTTGCCGACCAGCACCGGCGAACTGATCACCTCGGTTCCCGGGGGCACGGTGGCGGCGCGGAAGGCGAAGGCGTCCGGCACCTGGTCGATGGCGGCATCGCTTCGCACGAAGAACGTGGCGCCGACGCCGCCGATGGTGATCGAGCCGCTGCGCAGTTCGTTCAACAGCGCGGCCGACGTGACATACAGCGCCACCTTGTCGCCGGCATTGACGACGCCCGGCAGCGACGAGAACGGCCCGCCATTGATCTGGAACGGTGTTCCGTCGGGGCTGGCGATCGGCGCTGGTGCGGCGATGCCCGACACCGTGATCGTGCTGCTGGTCTGTCCCATGGTCGGCAGGCCGTTGACCGGGCCGGAAAACTGGAACGGGTTGGGGACGGTGTCGGCGCCGTCGTTGACGACCGAGAACGGCGCGCTTCGATTGCCGATGTTCAGCGTCGCCGTGGCGCTGTTGGCCGGCGCGGTGGCGGCGATCACCGAAACGCGGACGGCGTCGCCGCTGACGACCTGCCCCTCGGCGGCCGTCCAGGCGCCGCCGTTGATGCTGTACAGCCCGCCGGCAATCGACACCGGCACCGCCGTATTGATGCCGGACACCGTGACGGCGTCGCTGAAGTACTCAAGCCCCGGCGCGGCGCCGAGGACCGGCGAGAAGCGGAACAGGTCCGGTGTCGCGCGGCGCGTGACGGTACTGACCACGAAGGGGCTGGTGACGCTGCCGACGGTGACGGCGATGCTGCGGGTCTCGCCGAAATTCTCGGCGGCCTCAGCCTTGAGCCGAATGCTGTCACCGTTGCGAACCAGGCCGACGCCGGACGAAAACGCGCTGCCGTTGATGCTGTAGCTGCCGGCGGAGACGCTGATCGGCGCATCGACATCAAGGCCGTAGACGGTGAATGGCGCGCTGGTCACCTCGCTGCGCAGCGAGGCGTCTCGTTGCGGGGCGATCGCGAACGGGTCCGGCTCCGCGCCGGCCGCATGTGCGGCGGGCATCACCAGCGGCAGGACGCTGCACAGCAATGCAGGCAGGAGACGTGGAGCAATGACAGAGGCCATTGGAGTTTCCCTGGAGTCCGAAGCGGAAGAAGTTGCGGGGCCGGCGAGCCGGTTGTCGTGAATCAGGTGTCAGAAAAACGAAACGGCGTGACAGCTGATGCGTTACGTGAAGTGCCCAGGTCCGGATGCAGGTGCCGGCCATGACAGTTGGCGATCGGATGGCAAAAGCTGCAGTGCTCGCTGACCTTCGTCTCGATAGCCTTGCCAGGCGTTCATGATCAAAGTCAGTCCCCCGATCCGATCCGATGTGACGTGACGCAAGTCGCGTTGCAAGCCGGCGCCGCCATCATGGGGCAGTCGGGTGCGAGGTGTTGCGTGAACGGCACGACACGACTGCGCTTCTGTGATGGGCCGCACAGTTCGAGGAGCGGCGGGGGCGCGGTCGTCAGCGGGAACCTGGCTGCCGACGATTGCTCACCGATGCGGTGGAAGTCCGGGCGATGCCATCACGCCGGCGGCTGCACAGCAGCTCCGCATCTACAGCGAGATCATCGACGGCGACGACGTCGCGTTTGTCGACACCGTGCTGGAGCGGGTCCGGCCGCTGATCGCCGCAGGCCGTGCCGCCTGCGAAACTCGGCGGCTGATTCGCCAGACGATGGCGCCGGCGCCGGCGCCGCACGTGCAGCTGGCAGCCGAGCAGGCCTCGCTGGTCGCGAGCCCGCAGGTCAGCGGCCGGCTGAAGCAGGCGCTGGGGCTGTAGCCGCGCGGCTTCAGTTGTCCGGCGCGCCGGCCTCGATCCAGCGCTGGATCAGCGTCAGCTGGCCATCGTCGAGCGGCCTCGGCGGATCGTTCATCGGCATCCGGTTGCCGCTGCCGCCCGCGCTCAGCTGGGTGCCGCGCAGCTTGTGGATCAGGTAGCTCTGCGCCGCCGAGCCGGGCGTGACTCTCGGCATCGGCGCTTCGCTGCTCGCCGCCAGCAGCGAGGCACGGGCGACGCGGCGGCCGAGATTCAGGCCGCCGTTCTCGGCACCGGTGACATGGCAGAACACGCACTGGGCGTCGAGGATCGGCTGCACCTGCGTCCTGAAGCTGATGCCTGCGTCGTTGTTGTCGGCGATCGCCGCAGACGGGGCGATCAGCAGCATCAATGCGGCCAGTCGCCGCCTCATGTCCGGACGCCCTCGCCGGCCGCAGCCGCGCCGGCCAGATAGCCGAAGGTCATCGCCGGGCCGATGGTGCCGCCGCCGGCCCAGTAGGCCGCGCCGGCCGGGCTGGCGATGCAGTCGCCGGCCGCGTACAGGCGCGGAATCGGTTGCGACCGGGCATCGAGTACCTGGCCTTTCGGGTTGATCACCGGGCCGCCCTTGGTATCGAGCGTGCCGGCGCCGAGGATCACCGCGTAGTACGGGCCACGGTCGGCGATCGGGTGCATCGTGATGTTTGGATACGGGTTCGGCGCCTTCGCGGCATTCATGAACTGGAAGGCGATCTCGATCGTCGCCTGACCGCGCGCGTAGTCCTCGTCGACGCCTTTCTTCGCCGCCGCGTTGTAACGCTTGATGCTGGCGCGCAGGTTGCGCAGGAAAGCCTTGTCGAGCGCCAGGCCGCCGGTGTGGGCGGCGATCTTCGCCAGCCGCGCCTCGATGTTGGCGGCCAGCGCTTCGAGCGTGGCGCCCTCGATGATCTGATCGAGTCTGGCGTTCGCGGCCGGAATCGGGTCGTAGCCGGCGTAGTGCTTGGCGGTGCGCGCGTCCCAGATCATGAAGCCGAGCAGGTTCGGGTATTCGCCCCGCACCGGGTCCCAGATGAAGTGGGCCTGGGTGCGCTCGTTGTACTGGATCTTCTCGTTGACGAAGCGGCGGCCGTGACGATTGACCTGGATCATGCTGTCGCCTGGCGCGGACCAGACATCGACCGGCACGCTGCGCGTCTTCAGCGCCACTTCGACCGGCACCTGACCCCACCAGGCGTTGCTCATGTTGCCGAGCACCGCACCGGCGCGCTGGGCGATACCGATGAAGTCGCCGGTCGAGCCGGGTGCCGCGCAGCCGCCCCAGATGTGGCCTTTCAGATGGCTGCGCGCCAGCTCCGGGTTGTGGGTGAAGCCGCCGCTGGCGAACACCACCGCGCGGCGCGCCTTGAAGGCGACCGGCGCGGCATCGCCGCGATCGACCCGCAGGCCGCTGATCGTGCCGCCGGCATCGCGGGTGACATCGAGCACCGCATGATCGAGCAGCAGCTGGATCGGCAGCTTGTCGAAGCCCTGCTGCAGCTGCCACAGCAGCGATTCGCCGGCACCGCCGCCGTTCGGCCAGATCACCCGTTCCGGATGGCCGCTGACATCGGGCACCAGCGAGCGGCCGCGACGCACGGTGTTTTCCGGCAGGTCCGAGTAGTAGTCCGGATAGGCCTTGCCTTCCCAAGTGGTCCACGGCACGAGTTTCAGGCCGGTGCTGGCGACCAGCGTGTCGACCACGCGGCTGCCGTGGTCGTAGAACGCGGCGATCAGATCGAACTCGGGCTGGCTGATGCCGAGCAGCGGATCGCTGGCCAGATACCGCTGCGGATGCGCCAGCCGCACCATATAGCGCAGCGCGTCGATGCGGGTGTCGGCCACGCCCTGCGACTTCAGCCAGGCGTTGTCCGGAATCCAGAACACGCCGCCGGACTTGGCGGTGGTGCCGCCCTTGAACGGCAGCTTCTCCAGCATGATCACGCTGGCGCCGCGGCTGGCAGCGGCCAGCGCCGCCGCTGTGCCGGCCACGCCGCTGCCGACGATCAGCACATCGGCCTCGGCCACCCAGTTCGGGTCGGTTGCGGCTGCTTCGGCCGGCGCCGGCAGCAGCGCGGCGGACGCGGCGAACGAACCGGCCGCAAGGCCTTTCAGCACGGCGCGTCGCGATGGCAGGGTCGTGTCGGCGGCAACGGAATCGGCAGCGGTGGCGCGGCGTTCATCGTGGGTCATGCGGGGCTCTCCTGATCGCGACGGCCGGGTCCGGCCGCCGTCGTTGTATGGGATCGAGGCGTGTCAGCGCAGCGCGTCGGCGACCCGATCCGCTTTCACCCAGCGGTCGAGCACGTGCAGCGAGTGGCGGATCAGCATTTCCGCGTCCTGCAGGATCATCGTGTCCTTGGCGCCGCTCTCCAGCCCGCGCTGGATGCGCTCGCAGTTGGTGACGTCCTCCAGCACCACCTCGGCCCAGCGGCAGGCGTAGTGCTCCAGCTGCAGGCGATGGCGGATCGACATCGTCTTCGGGATGTAGATCTTCAGCGTCCAGTGCGTGCGGTCGTGGGCCACCGGCCAGAACTCGTGGGTCCAGAAGCCGCCGGTGGAGTAGTCGATGTTGAAGTTCGGGAAGATCCAGGTGACATCGGCTGACCAGTTCGGATTCTTGGTCGGGTTGATCGCCGGGTGGGCGGTCAGCGCCGCGGCGTTGTCGCTGGCGTCGCCGCCGAGCACGCCGCCGGTGTCCTGCACGTAGACCAGCGCCTCGACCTTCGACGTCGGCGCCGGCACGTAGTGCGGGTTGCCGTAGGCGGAGAAGTGCCGGTGGATGCCGTGCGCCATCGCGCTCAGGGGCCGCGCGTAGCGGTTCTCCTCGGGATGGGCGAAGCCCGGCGCCAGCGTCGCCGGGTGCAGGCTCGGCACGTGGTAAGGCTCGGCGAAGGCGTCGGCGATCAGCTTCCAGTTGGCCTTGAAATCGGCCTGGATGACGATGGTCTCGTCGAGATTGAAGTACGGAATGCCGGCGTAGCGGGTGCCGAACGGGCCGAGGAATTCGGCCAGCGACACTTCCGGCTGGCGCTGGTGATTGAGGAAGATGAAGCCTTCCCAGACTTCGCAGCTGATCGGCGTCAGGCCGCAGGTCTTCTTGTCGAGATCGAAGAAATGCTTCTGGTCGGGCACGCCGATCAGGTCGCCGTCGTTGCGGTACTGCCAGTTGTGATAGCGGCAGACCAGCCGTTCGGCGACGCCACAGGTCTGATTGACCACCAGATTGCCGCGATGGCTGCAGACGTTGTGGAAGGCGCGGATCTTGTCGTGCTTGTCGCGTGTCACCAGCACCGAGGCCTTCCAGATCTCGATGTCCTTGGTGAAGTAGCTGTTCGGCTGCGGCAGCTGCTCGACCCGGCCGATGCACAGCCAGGCGCGCTTGAACACGCGCTCGCGTTCCAGCTCGAAGTACTCGGGCGAGCGGTACGGCTCCACCGGTACCGGGCCGGTGCCGAGGCCGGCGGCCAGGGTGAAGCTGCGTTCGTCGATGACGTGCCTGCCGGCCGCCGGGTTATCGATCACTGCGCTCATGTCGGTCTGCTCCGTCTCAGATCCGGCCGCCATGCGGCCACGGGCCCTGGGAAATCCGTACCGCGCTCGGCCACGTCGAATCGTGGGCGCGCGGTTGGCCGTGCATCTCCACCGCGATCGCTGCGTGGTTCATCGCCAGCAGCAGCTTGAACAGCCGCTCGCTGGCGGGTGGCATCTGGCCGAGCGCGAATTGCTCGCAGTGGACGATGGCCTGCTCGGCGCAGCCGACGATGGCGTCGTAGAAGCGCTGGATGTCGTCCATCGCGGCGGTGGAGCGCGCCGCCCGGCGCTGGTCGTTGGTGTCCAGCGACCAGTACGGCACGAAGGCCTCCAGCGCCTCGAAGCCCGGCGGCAGGCGGGTGCTTGTTGCGGTCATGCGGTTCTCCTCATCGCGTGGCGCCGTCCGCTTCTGCCGGCGGATCGGCGGTGTCGCTACCGGGTGATGGCGTCGATCGCAGGCGGCACGACGGTGGCCGTGTCGCGCCGGCGCTTCGACAGCGGCAGCTCGCCGGCGGTGATGCCGGCCAGCGCGAAGTGTTCCGGCCCGAGTTCGTGGATCAGCACGCGGACCGACTCCGCCGGCACGCCCAGCGCGCTCACCGCTGCCCGGCTGAGGGCCGCGTGCAGGTCGCGCTTCTGCGCCGTGCTGCGGCCTTCAAGCATGTTGACCTGGATGATCGGCATCGGAAGTCGCCTCTACGGAGTTGCGCTGTCATCGGTGGCGGCATCGAAACTAGTGGCGGGGGCGGTATCCGTCTAATACCTTTGGCCGCTCCGGGTGATACAAGATCGGCATCGCCCACTGCTGAAATCAGGGCTTCCGCGCATGGCTTCGAGTTTCATGGACTTCCGCCGGCTCAGCTGCTTCGTGGCCGTGGTGGAGCAGAAGAGTTTCCGGGCGGCCGCGCTGAAGCTGCATATCTCGCAGCCGCCGCTGACGCGCCACGTGCAGATGCTCGAGGAATCGCTCGGCGTGCAGCTGCTGGTGCGCAGCGCCGCCGGCGTGGAACCGACGGCGGCCGGCCAACTGTTCTTCGAGGAAGCCCGCAACCTGCTGGCACTGGCCCAGCAGGCCGGCGAGCGCGTAAAGCTGGCCGGTCAGGGCCGCATCGGCCGGCTTGATGTCGGCGTGTTCGGCTCGGCGGTGCTCGGCGCGATCCCGAAGATCGTCCGCGCGTTCCGCGAACGTCTGCCGAATGTCGAGGTGGTGCTGCACAGCCTCGATCGCGCGGCCCAGCTGAAGGCGCTGCGCGAGCGGCGCATCGATGTCGGTTTCAACCGCTTCTTCACCGAGGAGCCGGATCTGGCCTGGGAAGTGATCCAGACCGAGCCGATGTCGGTCGTGGTGCCGGAGCGTCATCCGCTGGCGAAGCGCGCCAGCCTGTCGCTGGCCGAGTTGGCGCGCGAGCCGCTGGTGCTGTATCCGCGGGCACCAAGGCCCGGTTTCATCGACTACCTGATGCGCCTGTTCCACGACCGCGGGCTGACGCCGCAGCGGGTCCAGGAAGTGGATGATGTCCTGACCGCTGCCGCGCTGGTGGCTTCCAACCTGGGCCTGAGCCTGGTCACCGAATCCGGCCGCAGTCTGAGCATTCCCGGCATCGTCCACGTGCCGTTGGCGCCGGCCGACCGGGCGACGGTGGCGCTGTGCATCATCCACCGCCGTTTCGACGATGCCGCGATCCCGCGCGCCTTCGTCGAGGTCGCGCGGTCGCTGGGCCAGGCGGCGACCGAAGCCGACCGGCCGGGCAAGCGCCGCCGGTCGCGCTGATCGACCCCCGCCGGTCCGCCCTTACGGGTGCGCGGGCGCGTGTGCGCGATGGGCGTAGACGGTGCGCGCGTTCAGCGGCTGGATCGGCCGCGCGTTGTGCGAGTACAGCTTCTTGAAGCTGGCGATCTGCTGCTTGGAGGCCTGGATCGGGTGTTCCAGCACATACCAGGCGACGTGCTCGGCGCATGGCGGCGTGGTCAGCGAGCCCTCGTAATAGAAGTAGCTGAGATCCTTCGGCAGCAGCGAGGCCGGATCGACGACATCGTCGACGTCGTGGTCGCCGTCGGCGTCCTTCGGCAGGTGGCTCAGCACATGGTCGAGCGCCGGATTCCGCTTGCCGTTGCGGATCATCACGCCGAGCACCGCCAGGTGACCTTCGTCGTCGCGATGAACCATGTGCAGTTCCATCGCGTAGGTCTTGCCGTCGAGGTGTTCCTCGGATGGCGTGTGGAAGTGGAACTGCGCCAGGTGATAGCGGTGATCGCCGACGCTCAGCGTGTCGTCGTCCGGCGCGTTGACCTGCACGGTATGGCCGTTGTTGAGGATGCGCAGCGGCGCCGTGTGGTAGTGGACGTCGAGGTCCGGCAGATCGGCGCGTGGCGTGGCGTGGCTGATGTTGATCGGCGACTGAGCCTTGCCGCGCGCGCATTCGCCGAAGTCCGGCGCCAGCTCGGCCCAGTGCTTCGGGCCGTGATCCCCGTCGTAGTTCCAGTCGATGTGCCCCGGGGCCGGATCGGCCAGTGCGGAAGAGCCGATCATGACGCCAAGCACTGCCAGAACGAGTTGCCGCTTCATCGCACACTCCAAGGACGGGGATTTGTAAAAATTATGTCACCAAATCATCTCCCGAGCGCACGAATCGCGGCGATCGCGCGGTGCGCCGATAGGTGCACCCGCTGCGGTCCGAGCGCGGCCAGCAAGTCGGTGCCGGCCAGGCGGTCCATCACCGGGCCCTTGACCTCGGCCAGGTGCAGCCGGCTGCCGTTCTGGCGCAGCGCCTGCTCCAGACCTTCGAGCACGTCGAGTCCGCTGGTGTCGACATAGGCCACGCCGGACATCACCAGCACCACGTCCTTCGGCTGCCTGGCTTCGACGATGTGGGCCTGCAGCTCCGATTCGACGCGCGGCGCATTGGCGAAGTACAGCGTCTCGTCGATGCGCATCAGCAGCAGGTCCGGCCAGGTGCGCACCTCGTGACGCAGCACGTTGCGGAAATGTTCGCTGTCGCCAACCTGGCCGACCACGGCGATGTGCGGCCGGCTGGTGCGGTACAGGAACAGCAGCAGCGACAGCCCGGCGCCGATCATCAATCCGCCTTCCACGCCGAGCGCCAGCACGCCGGCGATGGTTGCCGCCTGGGCGGCGCCATCGCCGCGGTCGTAGCGCCAGCTGTGACGCAGGCTGGAGAAATCCACCAGCTGCCAGACGGCGACGACGATGATCGCCGCCAGCACCGCCTTCGGCAGCGGCGCCAGCAGGCCGGTGAACAGCAGCGCCGCCAGCGCCACCCACAGCGCGGTGACCACTGCCGCCAGCTGGGTCCGCGCACCGGCCTCGTAGTTGACCATCGAGCGGGCGAAGCCGCCGGCCACCGGCATCGCACCGGCGACAGACGCGATCAGGTTGGTGCTGCCGAGCGCCAGCAGTTCGCGGTCCGGGTCGATCTTCTCCTGCCGCCGGAAGGCCAGCGCCTTGGCCACCGAGATGCTTTCGACGTAGCCGATGATCGCGATCATCGCCGCCGGCGCCAGCAGCCGCTGCCAGCCGTCTTCGGCCAGGACGCGCAGCGACAGCCGGGGCAGCCCGTGCGGAATTTCGCCGACCACGGCGACTGCCCAGCTGCCGTGGGCGTCGAAGGCCGACGACAGCACCGTGCTGGCGATCACCAGCAGCAGTGGCGCGGTGCGGCCGATGCTGCCGGCGGTTTCGCGTTTCAGCCCGAAGCCGGTCAGCAGCCGCTGCAGCGGCGCACGGGCGGCGAACAGCAGGGTCATCGCACCGAGGCCGAAGGCCAGCGTCGGCAGGTTCAGCCGGTCGCGGCCCAGGAACAGGGCCTGGACAATGCCGTCGGCGCCGGCATCGCGCGGCACCGGAATGCCGGTCAGGCCGGAGAGCTGGGTGCCGATGATGTACAGCGCCGCGCCGGTGGTGAAGCCGGACAGCACCGGGTGGCTGATGAAATGGGTCAGCCAGCCCAGCTTCAGTGCCGCCATCGCCAGCAGGATCACGCCGCTTAAGCCCGACAGCATCAGCGCGCCGGTCAGGTAGCGGGCCGGATCGTTGCCGGCATAGGGAATCAGGGCCGCCGACACCATTACCGCCGCCACTGCCACCGGCCCCACCGCCAGGACCCGGCTGGAACCGAGCAGGGCGTAGACGATCACCGGCAGGACACTGGCGTACAGGCCGACTTCCGGTGGCAGCCCGGCCAGCAGCGCATAGGCCAGCGCCTGCGGAATCAGCAGGATCGCCGTGATGGTGCCGGCCAGGCCGTCCTGCGCAAGGTCGGACGGGCCGCTGCGGCGCAGATCAGCGAGCAGCGGAAACAGCTTCAGCCAGCCGGGCCCGGCGTTGTCATCGGCCACGGCCTCAGGCATTCCCGCAGGCCAGGTTGGCGGGCACCGCGATGTCCATCAGCTTCGGGTTCGGCAGGTTCAGGCCATTCATGATCGCCACGTACTCGGCCTCGGTCTTGCCGGCCAGGCGCGGGTTGTGGCGCTTTTCCTCGCCGATCGAGGAGGCATTCCAGCCCTTGTAGTCGTGGCCGGGATAGACGGTGACCGTGTCCGGCAGCCGGAACAGCCGGTTGACGATCGAATCCCAGCTCTTGCGTGGGTCGCCGCCCTGGAAATCGGTGCGGCCGCTGCCGCGGATCAGCAGCACGTCGCCGGTGAACACGGCTTCCGGATGCGCCGGGTCGAGCACGAAGCTGAACGATTCGTCGGTGTGGCCCGGCGTGTAGAGCGCCTGCAGGCGGATGCCGTCGACGTTCAGCGTCTCGCCGTCGCGGATCTGTTCCGACACGCAGCTGGCCTTGGTGAACTCGCCCATGATCGTCACGCAGCCGGTGGCGGTGCGCAGGTCGCCGAGCGCGGTGATGTGGTCGGCATGGGTGTGGGTGTCGATGGCACGGACCAGCCGCAGCTCCAGCGCGTCGATGGCGGCGAGGTAGTGATGGGCCTGCTCCTTCACCGGATCGATGATCACGGCCTCGCGCCCCCGGCCGGAGGCCATGAGGTAGGTGTAGGTGCTGGAAACCGGGTCGAAGAACTGGCGGAAGATCATGGCGGGTGTCGCGTCGGGGGAGTCTTATGAATAAATTGCATAACGTTATTCAAATATGATTTTACGACCCGAGCGGCGCGGATACAACGCGGGGCGGTCGGCGATCAGCGCTGGCCCCGGCGCCAATGACTGGGCGCGATGCCGGTCCAGCGCTGGAACGCACGGGTGAATGCGGCCTGGTCGGTGTAGCCGAGCAGCTGCGCCACCTCGGCAAGCTTCAGGCGGGAATCCGCCAGCCAGGACTCCGCCAGCTGCCGGCGAGTGTCATCGAGCGCCCGCTGAAACGTCGAGCCGGCAGCCGCCAGCCGCCGTTGCAGCGTTCGTGCCGAACAGTGCAGCCGCGTCGCGCAGGCCGCCAGGCTGGCGTCGCCGGAGCGCAGGCCGGCGGCCATCGTTTCGCGCAGCCGGCGCTCGAAATCGTCGGCCGGCGGCAGCCGCGCCAGCAGCGCCCGCGCCTGGGCATCGAGCAGCGCGTGCAGCGCCGGATCGGGCTGGCGCAGCGGCGCGGCAATCAGCGTCGGCGACAGCAGCACCTGCGTGGTGGCGGCCGCGAAGCCGACCGGGCAGCCGAAGAACGCGTGGTACGGGCCGACATCGGCGGGCGCCGGATTGATGAAGCGCACCGCCACCGGCGCGGCATCCGGCTGCGCGGTGATGTTGCGGGCATAAGCGACCAGCGCCGCGATCGCGCATTCGTCGACCCGCTGGCCGGGCCGGCCGCGCTCGTCGCCCCATTCCAGCGCCACGCCCTCGGCCAGCATCGTCACCCGCACCTGGTTGACGTCGTAGACCAGCCGTTCGTAATCGGCGAGCCGCGCCAGCGCCTGGCCCAGCGTGGCGCTGCACAGCGTCAGGTAGCCCAGCAGCCCGAAGTGCGACGGCTGGATGCCGGCGCCGACCTTCAGCCCCAGCGCCGGTTCCTGCAGCACGGCATCGGCCCGCGCCAGCAGCGCCGCCCAGTGCGTCACCGGCACGCGCAGCAGCCCGCTGCCGTCATCGGTCGGCAAGGCTTCGCCCAGCACCGCCTGCGCGTCGTGGCCACGCCGCGCGAGGTATTCGTGCAGCAGGCGCACGTAGGTGGCGGAAACCTGTCCCTGCATCGGCGGCGCGTCGGTCCGGCGGTGGCGTGAAAGATCAAAAGAATGGCGGTGGACGATCAAGCCGCGCAAGCGGAATCGGTCGAAAATCCACGCCATAACGACGAGGAGATAGCGCCGTGGTGATGGAACTGATCGACACGATGTTCGGCCCGCACATCGACTGGAAGCAGGTGGTGCTGACCGCGATGACGCCGCTGTTCCTGATCGCCTTCGCGATCGAATGGCAGGTGATGCGCGGTCGTGGCCGCCGCGAGCCGTTCCAGATCAAGGAGATCGTCGCCAACCTGATGCTCGGCGGCGCGTACCAGGTCTTCGAGGTCATCGCCCATGCGCTGGTCACGGCGGCGGCCGTCGCCTGGTTCTGGCAGCACCGGCTGATCGACGAACTGCCGGTCAATGGCTGGACCATCGTGCCGATCTTATTCGCCGTGGAGTTCTGCTACTACGGGTTCCACCGGGGCAGCCATCGCATCCGCTGGTTCTGGAGCGCCCACGTCGTCCATCACACCGGCACCGTGATGAACATGACCACGGCGATGCGCCAGAGCCTGCTGTACTCGATCACCGGCTGGTGGCTGTTCTGGATGCCGATGGTGCTGCTCGGCGTGCATCCGTCGGTGGTGTTCTTCCTGTACGGCGTCAACCTCGCCTACCAGTACTTCGTGCACACCGAAGTGGTCGACAAGCTGCATCCGTGGATCGAATACGTGTTCAACACGCCCTCGCATCACCGCGTGCACCACGGCCGCAATCCGCAGTACATCGACAAGAACTTCGGCGGCGCGCTGATCCTGTTCGACCGCTGGTTCGGCACGTTCGAGCCGGAGGGCGAGCGGGTCGACTACGGCATCGCCCAGCGCCAGCCGACTAGCTACAACGCGATCACCCTGAATTTCCACGAGTTCGCCGACATGTGGCGCGATGTGCTGCGCCCGGGTCGTCTGATCGACCGCCTGAAAGTGCTGGTGATGCCGCCTGAATGGCAGCGCCCGGCCACGGCCGCTGTCACGGCTGCCACCGACTCAGTGCGCTGACGGCCCGTCGTCCGGCACGGTCAGCCAGCGGGTTGCGACCAGCACGCCGGCCGCCGCCAGATAAGCCATCACGAACGGCCAGGCCGGCTGCAAGCTCAGGCTGGTGTCAGCGCCGGTGTAGCGGAACGAGTGCATCAGGCCGGTGGCCGACAGCGCGGCGGCGACCCCCATCCAGATGGCGGCGGTGACGAAGCGGCGCTCGATGATCGCCACCGTCGCCGCCGACAGGATCATCGCGCTGAACACCACGCCCTGCTCCAGCGCGAACGCGCCTTCGGCCCAGACGTCCGCCGCATGGAAGGCCGGCAGCAGTGCCTCGGTGATGCCCGGCCCGCCTTCGGTGCCGGCCCCGGCCGCGCGCAGGCCGGCCTTCAGCATCAAGGCCCCCCACATCGCCAGCCCCGGCAGCAGGCCGACCACCACGGCCGGGAAGTGCGCCTTCGGCGTTGCATCGAACGCCTGCACGCTCATGACGATGCCGATCCACAGCAGGATCGCGATGCCGGCGTCGATCGGCACCGCCCAGGCCACGTGGGCAATCGTGCCGCTGAAGCACAGCAGCGCAATGAACAGTCCGCTCAGGGTCGAGTAGCCGGCGCGGGCGCCCATCGCCTTCCAGCCCGGATGGCCGATGTACAGCGTGGTCGGAAAGCAGGAGCCGAAGGCGCTGGCGATCAGGGTGGCGATGCCGTTGACGGCCAGCGACGAGCGGGTGTCGTAGCGATCGCCGGCGGCTTCCGCCGATTCCAGGTTCTGCATCGAGCCGACCACCGAGATCAGGCCCATCGGCACGATCACCGCCGCGTAGGCCATGAACTGCTCGAAGCGCAGGCTGTCCCGCAGCGCGCCGAGCACCGGCACCGGCAGCGCCAGCCGCGCCGGCGGCGGCAGCGGGCCGGTCGGCGCCAGCCCGAGCGTCCAGCCCAGGGCGATGCCGAGCAGCAGTACCACGACGCCCACCGGCAGCCCGCCCCGGAAGCGGACGCGGCCGAAGTAGCCGATCAGCACCACCGTCAGCGTGACGATGCCGATCAGCGGGTGCGCGTACGCCCGCATCAGGAAGCCGAGCGCGATGAAGGCCAGCGCCAGCCCGGCCAGTGTCGACAAGAGTGCTGCACGCGGCGTGTGGCGGCGCACCCAGCCGGCCACGAAGGCGCCGGCGAATTCGATGACGCCGGTGCCGAAGCAGGCCAGCAGCCCGGCCTGCCAGGCGGCGCGGGCCGGGTCGGCGCTGCCGGCGGCGATCGCCGCGAGCTTGGCCGGCAGCATCACCAGGAACACGAACGAGAACACGGTGATCGTGTTCAGCCCGAACGGCAGCGCGCAGACGTCGTCGCGGCCTTCACGCGCGGCCAGCTTGCGCGCCTGCCAGGCGTAGAACAGGTTGCCGACCAGCAGCGACACCGCCGCCCCGGGCAGCACGGTGCCGAGCAGCAGCGCATCGTCGAAGCCGAGCACGAAGTGGCCGAGCCCGGAAATCAGCAGCAGCAGCACCAGGTTGTCGAGCGCCAGTCCGACGAAGCCATCGAGATCGCCGCGGACGAAGGCCTTCACCGGCGCGCCCCCGACGTCGGAGCGAAGCGACGGACGCGGGGCGGCAGAAGCGAATCATCATCGGCGATGACGCGGGCAGGGTTCGGCATGAGTGGAGCCAGGAAGAGAATCAGGAGCGCGCTGACGCAGGACCGGTGCCAACCGGATACGGGCCCGGCCCGGCGGGCGGCGCATCGTGATACGGCTTGCGGCCGACGACCAGCGCCAGCGGGCTGCGCCAGTCCTCGTTGCGCGCCAGCCTGGCGATCAGCGCCGCGAAATCCCAGCGCGGCTGCCAGCCCAGCTGCTCGCGCGCCAGACGGTTGTCGTAGACGCGGTCGAGGCTGTCGGCCATCCGCCAGCCCCAGCGCGCATATTCCGCTGCGTACTGCGGCAGCCGTTCGCGCAGCACGGCCGCCGGATCGCGGCGCAGTGCTGCGGCATCGGCCGGCAGGAACGGCGTGGTGGCGCTGATGATGTAACAGCCGTGGCCGATCGCCGCTGCCCGCTCGATCGCCAGCAGGTGGGCGCCGACCACGTCCTCGATCTCGACCCGGCGATGCAGGAATTCGTTGAGCTTCAGGTTGGTGTCGGCAAAGGCGGCACGGGCAGTGCTGTCGTCGTCCGCTTCCGGGAAGAAGCGCGAAGTGCGCAGCACCACGCATGGCAGCCGATGCAGGCGATGGAACAGCTGGCAGAGGTCTTCGGCAGCCAGCTTGGTGGCGCCGTAGATGTTCTTCGACACCGGCATCACGGCCTCGGTGATCCACGCCGCCGGTGCATCGGCGGGTGGGGTCAGCGCGGCACCGAAGGCACTGGTCGTGCTGGTGTAGACGAAGGCACGCACGCCGGCTTTTACGGCGGCTTCGAGCAGGTTCAGCGTGCCGCTGATGTTGGTGTCGACGAACTGCTGCCGCGTGTGGGTTTCGACGTGCGGCTTGTGCAGCGTCGCGGTATGCAGCACCGCGTCGATGCCGTCGTCCATGCAGGCGGCAACGAAGGCGGCATCGGCGATCGAGCCGACGCGATCGGTGAACGGTGACGGCTTGATGTCGATGCCGACGGCCTCGTCGCCGCGCGCCTGCAGCGTGCGGATCAGCGCTTCGCCCAGATGGCCGCTGCTGCCGGTGACCAGTACCTTCATGCCCGCTCGCCCTGCCGTGATCAGGGCGCGATTTCACGCGCCGGGAGCCGATCGCGCAAGCGGCCGGCACGCACGGGGGCTGCCGTATCATGGCGGCCGCTCCCGCTGTGCCGCCGCCCGTGACCGCCACGCCCTCGCTGCAAGCCCGTTTCGACCTGATCCGCGACCAGCTGCTGCTGCGCGATGCCGCGCGGCTGGCGCGCACCATGGCGGGCGCGCGCAACAACCCGAAGTTCGACGTCGCTCGTTTCGAGAAGGACGTCGAAGCCGCCCTGCTGGCCGCCGAGAACCGTGCGCGGCTGCGTCCGGAAACCATCCGCTACCCGGCCGAGCTGCCGGTGGTGCAGGCCAAGGACGAGCTGATCACCGCGATCCGCGACCATCAGGTCGTTGTCGTCTGCGGCGAGACGGGCTCCGGCAAGACCACGCAGTTGCCAAAGCTGTGCCTGGAACTCGGCCGCGGCACGCGCGGCCTGATCGGCCATACCCAGCCGCGCCGGCTGGCGGCACGCAGTGTCGCCAACCGCATCGCCGCCGAACTCGACGGCAAGGTCGGCGAGCTGGTCGGCTTCGAGACGCGCTTCGATCGCCGGATGTCGGAGCGCAGCCTGATCAAGCTGATGACCGACGGCATCCTGCTCGCGGAACTCAGCCGCGATCGCGAGCTGCTGGCCTACGACACGATCATCATCGACGAGGCCCACGAGCGCAGCCTCAACATCGACTTCCTGCTCGGCTGGCTGAAGCGGCTGCTGCCGCGCCGGCCGGAACTGAAAGTCATCATCACCTCGGCCACGCTCGATCCGGAAAAGCTGGCCCGGCACTTCGCCAATGCGCGCGGCGAGCCCGCGCCGATCCTGCTGGTCGAAGGCCGCACCTATCCGGTCGAGATGCGTTACCGCGAACCGGATCAGGATGACGATCTTGAAGGCGCGGTCGCCAACGGCATCGACAGCCTGTGGCAGTCCGGCCGCGTCGGCGACACCCTGGTCTTCCTGCCGGGGGAACGGGAGATCAATGATCTCGCCCGCAGCCTGCCCGGCCGCTTCCCGCGCGCCGAGGTGCTGCCGCTGTACTCGCGGCTGCCGGCGGAGAAACAGGACAAGGTGTTCTCCAGCGGCGGTGCGCCGCGCATCGTGCTGGCTACCAACGTTGCCGAAACCTCGGTGACCGTGCCTGGCATCCGCTATGTCGTCGACACCGGCACCGCGCGCATCAACCGCTTCTCGCCGCGCCTCGGCGTGCAGCAGCTGCAGATCGAGAACGTCTCGCAGGCTGCGGCGAATCAGCGTGCCGGCCGCTGCGGGCGTGTCGGCCCCGGCGTCTGCCTTCGGCTCTACGATCAGCCGAACTTCGAGACGCGGCCGGCGTTCACCGATCCGGAAATCCTGCGCTCGAACCTCGCCGGCGTGATCCTGCAGATGGCGTCGCTCGGTCTGGGTGATGTCGACGATTTCCCCTGGCTCGATGCGCCGGAAGGCCGTCACATCGCCGAGGGTTACCGGCTGCTGCAGACGCTCGGCGCGCTCGATGACGCCAAGCGCATCACCCCGCTCGGCCGCGATCTCGGCCGGCTGCCGCTCGATCCGCGCATCGCGCGCATCGCGGTCGCCGCACGCGGCACCGCGTATCGCGAGCATGTCTGGGTGCTGGCGGCCGCACTCTCGGTGCAGGACCCGCACGAGGTGCCGCCGGACCAGCAGAACGCCGCACGGCTCAAGCACGCCGAGTGGCGGCATCCGAAGTCCGATTTCTTCACCTTGCTGAACCTGTGGGCGCGCTACCAGCAGTGGAGTGCGGCCAGCTCCAATCGCCAGCTGCGGAAAGTCTGCAAGGAGCATTTCGTGAGCTACCTGCGGCTGGAGGAATGGGAGTCGGTCCACAAGCAGATCGTCGACATGCTGGGCAAGGATGACGCCCAGAAGCCGAAGACCGACCAGCCGCTCGACAAGCTCTATCCCGACATCCACAAGGCGCTGCTCGCCGGCCTGATCGATCACATCGGCCAGAAGGATCGCGAGAAGCCGGATTTCAACGGTCCCCGAGGCCGGCGCTTCAAGGTGTTTCCGGGCTCCACCCTTTCGAAGAAGCCGCCGCTGTGGATGATGAGCGCGCAGCTGGCGCAGACCAGCCAGCTGTTCGGCCGCGTCAATGCCGAGATCCAGCCGGAATGGCTCGCCGATGTCGCGCCGCATCTGGTCAAGCGCGTGCTGCAGGACCCGGTCTGGCATGCCGAACGCGGCGAAGTCACGGCGATGGAAGTGGTCACCTTGTTCGGCATGCAGGTGCTGCGGCGCGCCCGCCATTACGGCCGCGACGAGCCGGCGCATGCGCGGGAGATCTTCATCCGCGAAGCGCTGGTGCGCGGCGAGATGCCGAACAAACCGGCCTTCCTCGAGAAGAACCTCGCGCTCTGTGACGACGTTCGCGACAAGGAAGCGCGGCTGCGCCGCCCGGACCTGCTTGCCGACGACGCGCAGTTCTTCGACTTCTACGACACCTTGCTGCCGGCCGATATCTGCACCACGGTCGGCCTGAAGAACTGGTTGCGCAAGGAGCCGGCCGCGCAGCGCCAGCTGACGATGGCCGAAGCCGACGCGCTGAAGCCTGGCGCCAACGCCGACGTCGCCAGCCTGTTCCCGGATCATCTGGATCTTGCCGGGCAGCGCATCGAACTGAGCTATTCGCACGAGCCGGGTGCGGATGAGGACGGCGTGACCTTCGAGATTCCGATCGCCGCCCTGTTCCAGCTACCAGCTGCGCGCTTCGACTGGCTGGTGCCCGGCCTCCTGCCAGCCAAGATCGAAGCGCTGATCCGCTCCTTGCCGATGCAGTTGCGCCGGCTGTGCACGCCGGCTGCGGAGTACGCGAACGCGATCGCCAATGCCGCGAATCCGGCGTCAGGCGAGTTGCTCGATGCGATCTGCGCGAAGTTCCGCGACATGAACGGCGTGCAGCTGAAGCCGGAGGATTTCGCGCTGCCCAAGCTTGAGGCGCACCTGAAGCCACGGCTGGTGCTGGTCGGGGCGGACGGCAAGGCGATCGGCGAAGCGGAGTCGCTGGTCGCGCTGCAGCAGCGCTTCGGCGGCGCGGCCCGTACCGAACTCGGCAAGCGCGCCGAGGCGAGCCCCGAGGCGAAGCGCTGGACGCGCGACGTGGTGCTCGACTGGGATTTCGGCGCGATGCCGACGTTCATCGAAGTGAGTGGCGCCCGCGCCTATCCGGCCCTAGTCAGTGCCAACGAGCGCATCGGCTTGAAGCTGTTCGAATCTGCCGAGGCCGCGAACCAGGCCCATGCGATCGGCACCCAGGCGCTGCTGCTGGCCCGGGTCGCCGACCGGCTCAAGGATCTGGCGAAGACCGCTCGCGCCAAGCTCGGCATCTCGCTGGCGCAGACCGGGCTATCCGCCGAACAGCTGGCGCTTCGGGTTGCCGAACGGGCGGCGCGCAGCTACTGGAATCCGGCGGCGATCCGCGACGAAGCTGCGTTCCATGCCGCACTCGCCAAGCGCGGCGAGTTCGGTCGCGAGGCGGTCAAGCGGCTGGAAGAAGTCTGCGCCTGGCTGGTGGCCGGCATGGAGTTGCGCAAGAAGCTGGATGCCACCGCCAAGCCCTGGCCGGACGCCAATGCCGATCTGCGCCAGCAGCTGCAGACCCTGTTCGCGCCTGGCTTCATCGACCAGATTCCGGACGAGGCCTGGCCGCGCATCGCGGTCTATCTGAAAGCGGCGACGATCCGCGCCGAACGCCTGCCGCACAAGCCGCAGCGCGATCTGGAGATGCTCAAGCAGATCCGCGCCGTGTCCCAGCATCTGAAGGGCCCGTTCCACCCGGCCCGCTGGCTGATCGAGGAATGGCGCATCGCGCTGTTCGCGCAGGAACTCAAGGCCCAGGGCTCGCCGAGCGCGGCCCGGATCCAGGCTTTGCTGGCGACTTGATCGAGGCCGGCCCGATGGCGATCGGGCCGGTCTAGAGCGTGTCGAAAGTGCCCGCTGCGCTGTCGATGATCGCGCGATCAGCGCAGGGCCGCGTGCTTGACCGGCGGCACGGTCAGCAGCTGTTCGAGGCGGTCGGCGTCGTCGAAATGCCGGCTGCCGGCAACGGCGGTCGGCACTCGGCCGAGCACGTGAAGCGCGCCGGGTGCGACGACCCGATCGCCGGCCAGTCGGGCCTGCTCATCGTCGCGGATGCCGGGGATCACGCCGCTGACGTCGTAGAGGCTGCGGGTCTTGCCGTCGCCGGCCGGCAAGGTGAATACCTCTTCGTAGTGCCGCAGCTGGTAGGCGTTGCCCGCTGTGCCGGCAGCGCTGGCGGTGGCCAGCGGAACGACCCGGGTCAGGGCATGGCTGCCGGCGGAAAGCCGCAGGGCGACCGACCCGGTGATCGGTTCGGCCTGCGGGAACAGCGGGCCGTTGTCGTCGGCCTTCGAGCGGGCCGGACGGCGCTTCAGTGGCTGGGCGGCGAACCACAGGTGATCGCGGCCGCTGGCGTTGACGCTTTCGTAGATCAGCGGCTGGGCGTTGGTGTCGAGGGTGACGCGCCAGATCAGGCTGTCCAGCGCGCCGCTGTTGCCTTCGCGGCCGGCGAACCAGATGAAGTAGTTGAGCTGGGTCAGCGTCTGGCCGCCGAGGCGGGTGAAGGTGATGTAGTAGTGCAAGCGCGGCTGCGCCGGATCGACGGTAAACGCGCCATCTCGGACGACCGGCGCACCTGGCTGGTCACGCACGCCGGCGGTTTCGATCCACAGGGCCGGCGCATGCCGTTCGGCGAACGCGCGCCACTGCGATTCGATCAGTGCCGGCACGCCGAGTTCGTCCGGCACGGCCTTGCCGTAGCCGGCTTCGATCAGGCGCAGGTCCTCGACCGGCGTCGCGGTCCACAGCGTGAGGGTGGTGTCGGCCGGGCTGGTCGGCAACGCGCCGCTGAAGCGCTTGCGGACATCGGCGTCGTGCGTGGCGACGGCCTTGCGCTGCTGCTCGGTCAGCGGCGGTGCTTTCGGCCGGTACTCGCTGCCCGGCACGACCTGGCGGCGCAGGAACGCCAGGTTGTCGTCCTCGAACATCTCCAGGCTGGCGAGGCCGCCGCCGCAGGCCAGCAGGTCGTAGCGCCAGGTGCCGATTTCCTGTTCGGACATGCCGAGGTTGCGGTATTCGAATTCGCGCGCTTCCTGGTCGAATTCGCGCATCCGCCGCATCCAGCCGGCAGTGTCGTCGAGCCCCTTGACCTCGTCCTTGTACGAGGCCGCGTAGCGATCGGTCCGGAAGTACGGGAAACCGGGCACCCGGTAGTAGCTGCCGTCGCGAACCCCGGCGGCGTCGACGCGGGCGTCCATCTCGGCGTACTTGGCGCGGCAGTTCTTGTAGGCCTTGAGGATGCCGGTGAAGACGTCGGGGTCGAGCGGTGCCGGCAGCACCGGTTCGGCGCTGGCGCCGGCCCCGGCGGTCGCCGTGGTAACCGCCAGTGCGGCAGCGGCCAGCAGGCGCGCGGCACGCGGCCGGATGATCGCGGGGGCGGAGAATTTCGACAGCACGCTCGACTCGGACATGGCGCGGCTCGGATGGTCGGACAGATGGCATTGATGACGGAGCCGCCGGCCCGCAGCAACGGAGGGATGACCCTGTGTTGCGGCGGGGCTGACCGCCCTGCGGACGATGATGCGGGGGCCGTTGGTGGTGCAGCAAACCGGCTGCACCGACGGCCACGCATGCACTTCTGTACGTGAGCGGACAGCCATCCGATGCACGGCTAGAATGCCGCTGTCAGTTGTACTGGACACTGGCAAGGCCGGCGCGCTGCGCGGGGCGGCACTCGACGTTGTTTTTATTCGGAATCTGAAACCTTGAGCGAAAGCCGCAGCAGCATCGCCCCTCGCGACCGCCTGATCGTCGCCCTCGATGTCCCGGAAGCCGATGACGCCCGCCAGCTGGTCGAACGCATCGACGATGGCGCCACGTTCTACAAGATCGGCATGGAGCTGTGCATGGCGCCGGGCTTCTTCGAACTGCTGGGCTGGCTGCGTCGGCAGGACAAGAAGGTGTTCGTCGACCTGAAGTTCTTCGATATTCCGGAAACAGTCGCCCGCGCCGTGTCGCGGCTGTCCGAGCAGGGCGCGCAGTTCTGCACCATTCACGGCAACCAGTCGATCATGCAGGCGGCGGCGAAAGCCAAGTCCAACGGCCTGAAGGTGCTGGCGGTGACGGCGCTGACCAGCCTCGATCGCGGTGATCTCAACGACCTCGGCTTTGCTTGCGACGTCGAGGCGCTGGTGCTGTCCAGGGCCCGCCGGGCGCTGGCGGCCGGCTGCGACGGCGTGGTGTCGTCGGGGCTCGAAGTCGCCAAGCTGCGCCGGGAAGCGCCGCAGGAACTGATTTGCGTCACCCCCGGCATCCGCCCGGTGGACAACGATGTGGCGGCCGGTGTCGGCGACCAGAAGCGGGTGATGACCCCGACCCTGGCGCTGCAGGCGGGCGCCGACTATCTCGTCGTCGGCCGGCCGATCCGAGATGCACAAGACCCCCGCGCTGCGGCGCTGGCCATCCAAACCGAAATCGCAGGCGCGCTCGCATCATGACCATCCTCAAGCCCGAAGTTCTGCAGAACGATCGCTTTCTCCGGGCGCTGAAGCGCCAGCCGGTCGACCGCACGCCGGTCTGGCTGATGCGCCAGGCCGGCCGTTATCTGGCCGAGTACCGCGCCACGCGGGCCCGCGCCGGCAATTTCATGAACCTGTGCAAGTCGCCGGACATGGCCTGCGAGGTGACCCTGCAGCCGATCGATCGTTACGGCTTCGACGCGGCGATCCTGTTCTCCGACATCCTGACCGTGCCGGATGCGATGGGGCTCGGTCTGCATTTCACCGAAGGCGAAGGCCCGGCCTTCGAAAAGACCGTGCGCACTGCCGACGACATCGCCCGGCTTCCGATTCCGGACCCGGAAACCGAGCTGCGCTACGTGATCGACGGCGTCCGCGCCTGCAAGAAAGGCCTGGCCGGCCGGGTGCCGCTGATCGGCTTCGCCGGCAGCCCTTGGACGCTTGCGACCTACATGATCGAGGGCAGCGGCTCGAAGGATTTCCGTCACGCCAAGGCGATGCGCTACGGCGCGCCGCACTTGCTGAAGGCGCTGCTCGACAAGCTCACCGAAAGCGTCGCGCTGTATCTGGCCGCGCAGGCCGACGCCGGCGCCAATGCGTTGATGATCTTCGACACCTGGGGCGGTGTGCTTGACCGCGAGGGCTACAAGTTCTTCTCGCTGGCCTCGATGGCGAAACTGGTCGATCGCCTCAAGGTGCTGGCGCCCGGCGTGCCGGTGATCCTGTTCTCCAAGGGCTGCGGCCAGTTCCTGATCGAGATGTCGGCGACCGGCTGCGCGGGCTTGGGTGTGGACTGGACCACCAACATCGGCGATGCCCGCAACATGGTCAGCGGCAGCGTGGCACTGCAGGGCAACTTCGATCCCGCCGCGCTGTTCGCGCCGCCGGAAACGATTCGCGAACTGGTCGGCAAGATCCTCGACGACTACGGCCCGCACAACGGTCACATCTTCAACCTGGGCCACGGCATCGTGCCCGGCACGCCGCCGGAGAACGTCGCGGCGCTGGTCGAAGCGGTGCGCGAGCTGAGTCCGCAGTATCACGAGACGGCGGAAGTCGAGGCGCCCTGAGTCGATGAAGCGCTGGTTGCCGCCCCAGGCCATCGGGGTTCTGACGTTCCTGGCGATGCTCGTGGTGCTGCTGGTCTGGGCGGGCATGCTGATCCTGCCCGCCGCGCTGCTGAAACTGCTGCTGCAGCCATTTCCGGCGCTCACGCGGCCGCTCGATGCCTGGATCGCCTGGTGCGCGAACCACGGCTGGGTTGGCTGGAACCAGCAGGTGTTCCGGGTGCTGCACGGCCGGCGCGAGAACTGCGCGATCCACGGCCAGCTGGACCCGACGCGCAGCTGGATGATCGTTGCCAACCACCAGAGCTGGGCCGACATCCTGATCCTGTTCGACGTGATGTACGGCCGTACCCCGTTCCCGCGCTTTTTCATGAAGCGCGAGCTGATCTGGATTCCGCTGGTCGGCTTCGTCTGCTGGGCGCTGGACATGCCGTTCATGAAGCGCAATTCGGCCGCAGCGATCGCGAAGAATCCGGGTCTGCGCAACGATGATCTCGAAACCACCCGGCGTTTCTGCGACAAGTTCAAGCGGCGTCCGATCGCGGTCGTCAACTTCCTTGAAGGCACCCGCTACACGCCGGCGAAGGCAGCGGCCAAGGGCTCGCCGTACCGGCATCTGCTGCGACCGAAGTCCGGCGGCTTCAGCTTCACGCTGAATGCGATGGGCGAGCAGTTCGCCGGGCTCATCGACGTGACCCTGATCTATCGCCCGACCGGCAACGCGCGCTCCAAGCTATGGAGCTGGCTGTGCGGCGAGCAGAACGCAGCCTTCGTGCAGGTGGATGTCAAGCCGCTGCCGGCGGACCTGCTCGGCGGCCATTACCAGGATGATGAGGCGTTCCGCGAGCGCTTCCAGCATTGGGTCAACGGCCTGTGGGCCGACAAGGACGCGCTGATCGCCCGGCAGCGCGATGCAATCGGGTAGACTGCGCCCGCTCATTGGGGAGTAGTCACCCGGCGTGCGGTCGGTCATCCGGCTCGCGATGGATCGGGGGATGCGTCAACACAATCGGCTTTACGGCCGTGGCGCATCCAGATCGGGAAGCCCTTTCCCGCATCAGGCGAGACCTTTGACGCGCAGTCCTCCCCGGGTCGGGCGGGGCCGCGTGTCAATCGTCCACGTTCGCCTGACCCCGAGTCCCTCCCATGCTTGAAGCTTTCGGTGTTTCCACGGCGGTTGTCGCGATCGGCGAGATCGGCGACAAGACCCAGCTGCTGGCGCTGCTGCTGGCCTGCCGTTTCCGCAATGCCCGCTGGCCGATCCTGGCCGGCATCCTGGTTGCCACCATCGCCAACCACGGGCTGGCCGGCCTGTTCGGGGCCTGGGTGCGAGATCAGTTCGCGCCTGACACCCTGCGCTGGATCGTCGGTCTGACCTTTCTCGGCATCGCCGCCTGGGCGCTGGTGCCGGACACGCTTGACGATGAGGAGCCGAAGCCGGTCGGCCGCTACGGTGTTTTCGCGCTGACCGTGGTGACCTTCTTCCTGGCCGAGATCGGCGACAAGACCCAACTGGCGACCGTGACCCTGGCGGCGCGCTACGACGCGCTGCTCGCCGTGGTTTGCGGCACCACGCTGGGCATGATGATCGCCGACGCGCCGGCCGTGATCTTCGCGGCACAGCTGACCCGCAAGCTGTCGTTTGCGGCGATCCGCTATATCGCGGCGGCGCTGTTTGCGGCGCTGGGCGTTGCCGCCTTGCTGGGTGTCGGCGGCTGAGCCCGGGGCGGGGCCGGAACGGGCGGACTTGCGGTGATTGGTTTATCTAATGATAATCATTCGCAAGAAAGCCCCTCTCTGGACGCTGATCGTCATGCCCGCATTCGACCGTGATCTCGCTGATGCCAACCGCGCCGATGCGCCGAGGATTGCTGCCGCCGTGCCTGACACGCGTATGGCCGGCGACGACGAACTCGATACCCGGACGCTGTTCGCGGACAGCCGCCGCCGGGTGATCGTCCATCAGGGCGAACGCTATTGCCTGCAGCTGACGCGCGCCGGCAAGCTGCTGCTGACCAAGTGATCCCGGTCGCCGTCCCTCCGCCCGACTGTCCCTCCCGATGACCGAATCCGACTGGTCCCTGCACCCGCAGCTGCGCGCTGATACCGCGCTGATCGGCGATCTGCCGCTGTCGCGCGTGCTGCTGTCCAGCGACGCCCGCTATCCCTGGACCCTGCTGGTGCCGCGCCGGGCCGGCATTCGGGAGATTCACGAGCTGGCCTATGCCGACCAGCTGCTGCTGCTGCAGGAATCGGTGCGGCTGTCGCGGGCGCTGACGGCGCTGTTCTCGCCGACCAAGCTGAATGTCGCGGCGCTCGGCAACGTGGTGCCGCAGCTGCACGTCCATCACATCGTCCGCTACGACCACGATCCGGCCTGGCCGGCACCGGTCTGGGGGCGGCTGCCGGCGCTGGCGTACACGCCGGCAGCGCAGACGGAGCGCATCGCGCAGCTGCGCGATGCGCTCGGCATCGCCCTGGTCGTGCCCGACTGACCCGCATCCCAGCCGCATCGGCTGCCGCCTGAGAGCCCGGCGGTGGCGGACGATTTCGCCTCGTCCGCAGACGAATCGTTCGTCAGCTGCATCAATACGCCCCAGTATGGAAATGCCGGTCGAGGCTGTACACTCACCGTCGAATGCACCGCAAGAGTGCGTTTTTCCGGGGATTTCGATGAAGCAGACACTGCGACTTTCGTCCGCGCTGGCGGCCTGCCTGTTACTGCCGCCGAGCGTGCTGGGCGCCACCGCTGCACCGGCTGCCGCCACGACGCCGGTACCGGCGGCCGGCCAGGCCGGTCTCTATCCGGTCAGTGATGCGCCTTACGGCATGACCGTGCGCTCGGTGTCGCTGGAAGACCTCGCCAAGCGCGACCTGCTGCCGCTCGGCACCTACAAGGGCACGCCGCAGCTGAACGCCAAGCGCGCCTGGTACGACGCCAACTTCTACGCCACGCTGGCCGCCCGCAAGGTCTGGCCCGACGGTGCCCAGCACTACCAGCATGACTGGCAGGGGCCGATCAACTGGACCTTCGCGCCGATTCCGCAGGCCGCGCCGCCGCCCTGCGACCAGCCGCAGCCAACCGGCTACGACGCAGAAAGCTGCCGCTATGTGAACCAGCTGTTCAAGGATGTCGAAGCGCGCGACCCGGAAAAGGCGCGGACGCTGCGCGCGCAGGCCCGGCGCGGCCGCGATGTCTGGTTCAAGGGCACCTTCGGCAACCAGGACGAGATCTACCTGCACTTCGCCCGCACCGTGCCGAACGGCATGGCGGACATCTGGTACCCGTGGCTCGATACCCGCGAGCGGTCGAAGCGCTTCGAGAAATACGGCCTGATCAACGACCCGGACTGCAGCGAAGGCGATGCCAGCACCTACTGGTGGGACCGCTGCCCGGACGAGCATTCCTCCGGCGTGCTCGGTTATCGCAAGTACAAGGCCGACCCGACCAAGGACGCCAGCGGCAAGATCGTGTTCGACCCGAACCGCTCGCCGTACCAGCCGGACGAGCTGAAAAAGAACCTGCGCTACGTAGTCGGCCATCCCTGCGTGCAGTGCCATGTCGGCTTCGATCCGACTCGACCGCCGGCCAATCCGAACCTGCCGAAGTGGGAAAACATTTCGGCGACCATCGGCAACCAGCACATCAACCAGCCGACGATGTTCTTCCAGGGCGCGCCGGAGGATTCGCTGGCCCGCATCGCGCTGCAGGCCGGCCGTAACGGCACCATCGATACCAGCCTGGTCGCCAACGATTTCCAGAACAATCCGGGCACCCAGAACAACATCATGGATTTCCAGAATCGGCGCGTGTTCACGCACACGATGAAGGATCCGATCACCGGCAAGCTCGAGAAGGGCCGCACCCAGCACGTGCTGAAAGGCGGCGAGGATTCCGTTGGCGATCACCTCGCGCTGATCCGCGTCTACGTCAACATCGGCATGTGCACCGAGGAATGCTGGACGCCGAACTTCCCGTCACCCGGCAGCTTGTTCGGCGAGAAGGCGGCGCAGAAGCCGTTCCGCATCGCCCAGTGCGCGCGTGACTGCGAGCCCTGGAACTACGCCGACGCCAAGATGGACGACCTCGCGGCCTTCCTGATCACCGGCGGCCCGAACTATCTGGCGGCGGCGAAGGATGTCGACGGCAAGGCCGGCCTCGACTACATCGACCTCGCGAAAGTCCCGCAGGGCCGCAAGGTGTTCGCGCGCGAATGCGCCAGCTGCCATTCGACCAAGGTCGCGCCAGAGAACGTCCGCCAGGACAAGGCGGCGCTGGAGCGCTACTACGACGGCCACGTGTTCGGCTCGGAAGCCTACTGGCAGTACGAATTCACCGAAGCCGAGCGCAGCAGCCCTGCGTTCATCGCCAAGCACATGGCCAAGGACGCGAGCGGCCGGCTGCGGCCCGCGCAGTTCGCGAAGGACGAGGTGTTCGGCCAGGACTGGCTTGGCAACGACGAACCGACGCCGTTCAACATCATCGGCACCAACAGGTGCCGCGCGCTGCACGACAACCACAACACCGGCCACATCTGGGAGGAGTTCTCCAGCGAGGACTACAAGCAGCGGCCGTCACCGGGCAGCGTGCCGAACGTGGTCAACCGCATGGTGCCGGGTGTCGGCGGCGTGAAGTCCGGCGAGCGCAAGATCGAAGGCGGCCCCGGCTACTACCGCAACATCTCGCTGCTGTCGGTCTGGGCCACCGCGCCGTTCCTGCACAACAACGCGATCGGCGAACAGACCCGGCTTGCCGATGGCAAGACGCTTGACTACACGGTCAAGGGCCGCATCGCGCAGTTCGAGCAGGCCTATGCCGAGCTGATGACCTCCGACGATCCTGGCGTGACGCCGCATCGTCCGCAGAAGATCACCACGGTCGACCGCGATTTCTGGTTGGCGCCGCGCGAGGATGGCCAGGGCCTGATCAAGCTGCCGGTGTCGAAAGGTACGCCGATCGCCAACTTCGCGAGTGCGGATCCGCACCGCCCGCTGTTCATGAAGTGCGATGACCCGGTCGAGAACAAGGGCCACCAGTTCGGCGTCAGCCTGTCGCCGGCCGACAAGCTGGCGCTGCGCGAATTCCTGAAGCTGATGTGACCAGGGCGATGCGCGGGCTCGTCGCTGCGGTTCTCGCCACCGGCCTGCTGGCGGCCTGCGGCAGCGAGGAGAGCAGCGGCATCCGCCAGCGCGCGAAACAGCCCGGTGCGCTGGCCCACGATGCGCCGAGTGCCGCGCTGATTCCGGCCGACGATCTGCCGCCGGACGGCACCCGCTCGCTGTTCGATCACCTGATCGCCGCCCACGGCCAGATCCCGTATCCGTTCGACAGGCTGGTCGCGCTGATCGGCAAGCAGGATCCGGACGGCGCTGCACCGCTGACCCTGCTGGTGCCGCAGGGCCGCTCGCTGCTGAAAGGCCTGGCCGATGAGGCGCACCCGCGGGTGCTGGTCGCGGCCGATTTCCAGGCTGCGGCGACGCCGGCCTCGCTGGGCCTGAATCCGCGCGGCCAGCTGTTCCTCGGCTTCGTCGAGAACGCATCCGAAATCGAAGTGCTGAGCTACAACGAGGCGGCCGGCCGCTACGAATTCCAGCTGGTGCAGAACTACTGTGCCGGCTGCATTCCCAAGCTGGTCTACGCCCGGCGCGCGGTCTGCACCACCTGCCATCAGGGCGCGGTGCCGATCTTCCCGCAGCGGCCGTGGAACGAGACCAACGGCGCGCCGGCCACGGCTGCCGCGATCAGCGCTGCGCGCGGCGACAGCCAGCCGTATCTCGGCGTGCCGCTGGCGAACCCGCTCGGCGTGCCCGAGCGCTTCGACCAGCTGACCGACGTCGGCGGCTTCATCCCGGCGACACAACGCTTGTGGATCGACGCCTGCGGCACGTCCGCCGACTGCCGCCGGATCATGCTCAAGCTGGCGCTGCGCTGGCTCGACAATCCGGCCGGCTTCGATGCGCAGTCCGCCGAGGCGCAGCAGTTGCGCACGCTGCAGGCGGCCAACTGGCCGGCGGGTGGCATCGCGGTGGCCGAGAGCGATCTCGCCAACCGCGATCCGATCGAGGAGGCGCGCGGCATCAAGGGCTGGTGGCGGCGGCTGACGACGCGCCAGCCGAAGCCCGGCGAGGGTGCCCGGACCAACGAGGATCTCGACGCCTTCGACCGCCTGCCGAAGCTGCAGGCGGCGTTCGATCCGCTGAGCCCGCGGCCGCCGAAGCGGCTGCTGACGGCGGCTGATCTGGATGGCGTCTACGGTCTCGCCGCGCTTTTCTCCGATGCCGACCGGCAGTTGCTGGAAGCGGCTGCCGGCTTTGATGCCGCGAGGCTCGAAACGGCCGTCGATCGCATCGACGAACACTTCTTCGCGCCGGCCGTCTACTCGCGGGTGAAGACCGTCAACGCGCTGCTGGCGGCGCTTGCCAGTGCGCCGCTGAACTACTGCTGCCTCGACACGTCCGAGTTGTCGCCACCGGTGGCCAGCGGCGAGCCGCCGGTGGTGCTGGCGGCGAACTCGCCGCTGAAGCCGTACGAGCAATACTGCTTCGCCTGCCATCGCGGCAATCCGGCGAAGAAGCTGAACTTCATGAGCGGCGCCGACGAGGCCGCCGTGCTGGCCAACATCAAGGCCAAGGAGGCGATCCGCGAAGCGCTCGACTGGCCGCGCTACCAGGGCACCGACCGCGCCAACAAGCTGATGCCGCCGGCCGATTCGCTGCAGCACGCACGCCTGCAGGCCGCACTCGCGCAGAATCCGAAACTGCTGGACGAGATGCGGGCGGTGGTGCCCGGAATGTTCGATTTCTAGAGGTTTCAGATCCCATGATGCCCCTTCCTTGCTCGTCATTCCGGCGCAAGCCGGCATCCAGTGCTGCCGCAGGCCGCCGCTGGCTTCCGGCGTTCGCCGGGATGGCTTTGGGGATCGCGAGTGCGGCCGCGCAGGCCCAGCCGGTCTTCGCGCTGATGTACAAGCAGCAGTTTGGCTACGCGCCGAGCTGCAATGCCTGCCACCGGGACGGCGGCGGCACGGCGCTGAACGCCTATGGCGAAGCGTTCAAGGCTGCCGGCAAGAGCCTCGCTGCCTTCAAGGCCATCGACAAGCAGGATTCCGATGGCGATGGCATCGCCAACGGCGAGGAAGCGGCGGCGAAGGCCAATCCGGGTTTCAAGGCTTCGACGCCGAAGGCACCCGGCGACTGGCTGGATGCCTTGAGCCTGATCCCGAAAGAAGTGCAGGCCCGCTTTCCGGGCATCAAGACCTGGCTGCCGAAGGATGCGCTGCTGACTGACGCCGATCTGGCCCGTGCCAGCGCGCTGGGTGCGTCCTTGAGCAAGGCCGACGACAACACCATCTACATCCCGCTGGTTGACCAGCGGCCGTCGGGTACGGCGCTGATCGTGGCCGCCGAATACCAGGGCAAGCCGTTCTACCTGCTGCTGACCACCGATCGCCAGCTGAACGTCACGGCGGTCGAGCCGATGAATACCCGGCAGCTGCCGCAGGCGGCGAAGTCGCCGGTCTACGCCCGCTTCACCGGCGTACCGGTGGATCGGTTGCCGGCCGCCAGCGGTACCGGGCTCGATGCGGCGATCACCGCTGCCGTCAAGAACGCCGGTACCTTGCTGTACGTGCGGCTGAAGAACGCCTGATGCGCGCGGCGCGTGGCGTTGTGCACGGCCTGCTTGCGCTGTTGCTGGCCGCAGGCCTGGCGAGCGGACCGCTGCCGGCAGCCCGCGCCGATGACCCGCCAGCACCGGCAGCACCTGCTGCCGCTGCGACGACCGCCCAGTCGGCCGACGCGCCTGCTGACGCCCAGCCCGATGGCTTCGACTTCTTCAGCGAGCAGCCGGTGGCGGCCAGCGAGATCGTTCAGCTGGCGCCGGACCGGCCGGCCTGGCAGACCATCGGCGGGCCGGTTGCGCTGCTGGCCTTCTTCTTCGCACTGAACCTGACGATCTGGCGGCTGGTGCCGTTTTCCGCGCACTCGATCGACATCAACCTGCGCAACTTTCCGCCGGCGGCCAAGCGCGGTATCGCGATGGCCGTGGTGATCTTCGGCATCGCCTTCGTGTTCGGTGCCTCGGAGATCAGCTACCAGCTGAACCTGCACGGCTCGGCCAGTGCCTACTTCGAGCAGATGTCGCTCGGCAAGCTGATCGCCTTCAGCCACGCCCACCTGTTCGGCTTCACCACCAGCTTCTTCATCGTCGGCATTCCGTTCTCGCTGCAGTTCAACCAGCTGCGCGTCTACCAGTGGGTATTTCCGGTCGGTCTGGCGGCCAGCCTGACCGACGTGATGTCCTGGTGGGGCATCAAGTACGTGTCGGCGAATTTCGAATGGATCAGCCTGTTCTGCGGGCTGCTGTTCACGGTCAGCTATCTGTGGATGCTGATCGGCCTGTTGCGCGTGCTGCTGTTCCCGGAGGTGATCTGGGGCAGCGACAAGGACCGCGCCGAGCGGCTGGCCCGCCGCCAGGCGCAACAGCAGCGGCGCAGATAGTGGTGCATCGCGGCAGGGCTTACGATTGCCCGACCGCATTCAAGACCGGCCTGCACGGGCCGCCCAGGAGCAGACATGAATTACTTCGTCACCGGCGCGACCGGCTTCATCGGCAAGCATCTGATCGAGCGCCTGCTGGCGCGCCCCGACGCCATCGTGCATGTGCTGGTGCGGGCGGAATCGGAGGACAAGTTCTCGCAGCTGCAGGAGCGCTACGGCGATGCCGGCGACCGCCTGCACATGGTGCCGGGTGACATCACCACGCCGGGCCTGGTCCCGGCCGCCGAGCTCAAGAAGCTCAAGGGCAAGGTCGACCACGTGTTCCATCTCGCCGCCGTCTACGACATGAACATGAGCGACGAGCAGGGCGACCGCATCAACAACGAGGGCACCCGCAACACCGTGGCGTTCACCAACAGCCTCGGCGGCGACGTGGTGCTGCATCACGTGTCGAGCGTGGCGGTGGCCGGCGGCGATTTCGTCGGCAAGTTCACCGAGGACATGTTCGACGAAGGCCAGCCGGTCAAGCACCCGTACTTCCGCACCAAGTTCCAGAGCGAGAAGATCGTCCGGGACGAAGCCAAGGTGCCGTTCCGGGTCTACCGGCCGGGCGCGGTCGTCGGTCATTCCAAGACCGGCGAGATGGACAAGATCGACGGCCCCTACTACTTCTTCAAGACCATCCAGAAGCTGAGTCACCGGATTCCGAAATGGCTGCCGCTGCTCGGCATCGAAGGCGGCAAGGTGCCGATCGCCCCGGTCGACTACGTGGCTGATGCGCTGGATGCGATCGCCCACAAGGACGGCCTGAACGGCCAGACCTTCCATCTGGTCCAGTCGAACTCCCCCAGCGTCGGCGACCTGATCCAGTCGATCCTCAAGGCCGCGCATGGGCCGCGCTTCGCGAAGAAGCTGGCGCTGCCGACGATGCCAGGTGCAGTCCGCAAGCTCGGCGGCCAGGTCGGTGAAGCGCTACCGAACTCGGTCAAGAAGCAGGTTGCCAAGGCGATTGGCGCACCGATCTCGGTGCTCGGCTACATCACCAATCGCGCCGTGTTCGACGACAAGAACGCCCGCGCAGCACTGAAGGGCACCGGCATCAAGTGCCCCGAGTTCCGCGATTACGTGAAGGCGATCTGGGGCTACTGGGAGCAGTTCCTCGACATCCACTACCGACCGAGCGCTGAGCTGATCGCCAAGGTGCAGGGCAAGGTGATCCTGGTCACCGGCGCATCCAGCGGCATCGGCTTCACCACGGCGAAGAACCTGGCCATCGCGGGTGCCAAGGTGATCCTCGTCGCACGCACCGAATCGGCGCTGATCGAGACCCAGAACATCATCGCCAAGGCCGGCGGCGAGAGTTACGTCTACCCCTGCGACCTGATCGACATGGACGCGATCGACCGCATGGCCGCCAAGGTGCTGCGCGACTTCGGCCATGTCGACATCCTGATCAACAACGCCGGCCGCTCGATCCGTCGCGCGGTGATGGAAAGCTTCGACCGCTTCCACGATTTCGAACGGACGATGGAACTGAACTACTTCGGTGCCGTGCGCCTGATCATGGCGCTGCTGCCGACGATGACCCAGCGCCGGGAAGGCCACATCATCAACATCAGTTCGATCGGTGTGCTGGCCAACGCGGCGCGCTTCTCCGCCTACGTGGCGTCGAAGGCCGCGCTGGATGCCTTCACCCGCTGTCTGTCGGCGGAGGTCAAGGGCAGCAACATCCGCACCACGGCGATCTACATGCCGCTGGTGCGCACGCCGATGATCGCGCCGACCAAGATCTACTCGTACATCCCGACCTGGTCGCCGGACGACGCCGCCGATACCGTCATCAAGGCGATCGTCGAGGAGCCGAAATCGATCGCCACGCCGCTTGGCACTGCCGCCGCGCTGTCGTACGCGGTGTGGCCGAAGCTCAACGACTACATCCTGTCGAAGGGCTTCCAGCTGTTCCCGTCCTCGACGGCGGCGCGCGGCGCCCGTGACAAGGATCGCAAGGCCGACAAGCCGACGCTGGAGCAGGTGGTGTTCGCCAACGTCTTCAAGGGCGAGCACTGGTAAGCGCTTTTCGGGCCGGCGGCGCGCCTTCGGGCCGCGCCGGCCATCGCGGTTCAGGCCGCCTGCGCCGCCGCCATGCCGACCAGGAAATGGCTCGGCACCAGGCCCTTGCCCTTGAGTTCCTGCGGTCCCCGGCGTTCGAACACGAAGCGGTCGCCGAGCCGCTGGCGGAAAGCGTCGGTCACATGGATGCGGCCGATCGCCCCGGTCGATTCCATCCGGTTGGCGGTGTTGACCGTGTCGCCCCAGAGGTCGTACGCGAACTTTTTCTGCGCGATCACGCCGCTGATCGCCGGCCCGGCGTCGATGCCGATCCGCAGGTTCAGCGTCATGCCCGATTCGCGGCCGATGCGCTCGCCGGCCGCCAGCATCGCCAGCGCCATCTGCGCGATCCGGTCGGCGTGATCCGCCGTCGCTGTCGGCACGCCGGCGGCCGCCATGTAGGCGTCGCCAACCGTCTTGATCTTCTCCACGCCGTGCTGCTCGGCAATCTCGTCGAAGGCCTGGAACAGCGTTTCCAGCATCTGGATCAGCTGCGGCGGCGGCAGTTCGGTGGCCAGCTGGGTGAAGCCGACGACGTCGGCGAACATCACCGAGACCTCGTCGTGGAACTCGACGACGTGGTTTTCGCCGTGCTTCAGCCGCTCCGCGATTGCCGTCGGCATGATGTTGTGCAGCAGGTTGTCGGCGCGCGCGCGTTCCTCGATCAGCGTCCGGCGCAGCACGAAATTGCGGATGGCGGCGCGGTACCAGACCTCGTCAGCGAGCATCGCGCAGGCGGTCAGGCAGAAGGCATTGACGCCGATGGCGTAGACCACCAGTGGATTCGGGTTGATCAGCACGATACCGGTGACCAGCGCGACGAAGCCGATCGGATAGGCGATCAGCTTGCTGCGGTGGGGCGTGACGATCATGCCGGCGACCACGAACAGCACCAGCGCGTAGATCGACACGTCGACCGCCAGCGTCTGGCTGAGCACCGCATGCCAGACGCACAGCGCCAGCGCGATCGGGATGGCGACGCTGGTCATCCGGTGCGCGGTCGCCGGTGGCGGCGCTGGGCCCAGTGCGCGTGCTACCAGCAACCAGCTGCCGAGCGCGGTGATGTTGGCCAGCCGCCAGACCACCAGGTCGCCGTACATCCGGTGCCGTTCGAACAGGCCGGCGAGGAAGATCGGCAGGTCATAGGTGGCCAGCGCGACCAGGTTCAGCAGGGTCGCGGCCCAGAACAGCTGCCGGATGTTGGACAGCGCGGCGCGGTTGCAGTCTTCGGTGAACTCGCGACGCCAATCGTCGCGGATCGCCTGGGCGTCGTGCCTGCGCAAAGTGAAAACGGCGGCGAGGGGGCCGAACTTCGGATTCACGTCGATTCTGCCGGCAGTCGGTTGGAATCAGTGGAGAAGACTTGAAATTGTTCCGTTTCCTGATTCTGTTTTAACAGTCTGATGACGTCTAGATGGCCGCGATGGTTGTTCTTCACCGCGCCCGTCGGGCTGTGAATGCAAAACAGGCCGGATTGGCCAGCTCTACGGCTTTTTCGAGCTGCTTTCGGGCGCTGACGCTGCCGTCCACCACGAAAAAGCCCGCCGGAAAGGCGGGCTTGGGGGCTTCGTCAGCGTTCAGCGCTGGATGTTGCGCCCATAGAAGATTTCCATGATTTCGTGGTCGACCCGCTCGCGAATCCGCTTGGCTTCGCGCGGCGGCAGTTCGGACACGCCTTCGCCGAACAGGTAGGTGTCGAGATCGAGCTGCTTCAGGCGCATCTTGGTGTGGAAGATGTTCTCCTGATAGACGTTGACGTCGACCATGTCGTACTTCTCCTTCGCTTCCCGCGACAGGAAGTTCTGGATCGAGTCGATCTGGTGGTCGATGAAGTGCTTCATGCCGCGCACGTTGCGGGTGAAGCCGCGCACGCGGTAGTCCATCACCACGATGTCGCTCTCGAAGCTCTTGATCAGGTAGTTCAGGGCCTTGAGCGGCGAAATCTTGCCGCAGGTCGACACGTCGATGTCGGCGCGGAACGTCGAGATGCCGGCGTCCGGATGGTTTTCCGGATAGGTGTGGACCGTGATGTGGCTCTTGTCGAGATGCGCCACCACCGATTCCTTGTCCTTGCCCTTGCCGGACTTGGTGTTGGTCGGCGTCGGCAGGCCGTCGAGGTGGCCTTCGGAGATCAGCATCGTCACGGACGCGCCCTGCGGGTCGTAGTCCTGGCGGGCCACGTTCAGGATGTTGGCGCCGATGATGTGCGCGACCTCGGTCAGGATCGCGGTCAGGCGTTCGGCGTTGTAGGCCTCGTCGATGTACTCGATGTACTCCTGCTGCTGCGCCGAATTGCGCGCATAGCAGATGTCATAGATGTTGAAGCTCAAGGACTTGGTCAGGTTGTTGAAACCCAGCAGCTTGAGCTTCGGATTGTTCGTGGGCTTTGCCAACGTGCATCTCCCAGTGGGGCGCAGACAGGAAAACGAGCACCTTCGTATGCCTGGGCACGCCAGCGAAGGGGCGACATTATCCAACAAATCTCCCGGATCAATGTGACCGTCGGGAGACACCGCCGTGCCGGCACTCAGTCGGCGGCGACGATCTCGTAGCCGTGGGTGATCTCGGCGGCCTTGCCGAGCATGATCGACGCCGAGCAGTACTTTTCCGCCGACAGCTGCACCGCCCGCTTGACGTGGTTTTCCGAAAGCCCGGCGCCGGACACGATGAAGTGCAGGTGAATCTTCAGGAATACCTTCGGGTCGGTGTCGGCGCGCTCGCCGCTGACCTTCACCTCGCAGCCGCTGACCGGCTGCCGCGCCTTCTTGAGGATCTGCACGATGTCGACGGCCGAGCAGCTGCCGACCGACATCAGCATCAGCTCCATCGGCCGCGGGCCCAGATTGCGGCCGCCGATCTCGGCCGGACCGTCGACAACGATGCCGTGACCGCTGCCGCTTTCTGCAATGAAAACGGCGTTTTCGTGCCACTTGACCCGAGCTTCCATTTGATTTTCCGACCGCTTCCAGAGCTGTGATATTTTCTGATTCAAGATTTTACGCTGGCGACTGTTATTCCGGCGTGCACCAGGGACAACTCGAGGGAATCGGCGTGCTTGAAAAACCGGCTGTGCAGGCCTTCGTCAACATTGCCCACAAGCGCTCGTACGCACCCAAGCAGGTCGTGGTCAACGCCGGCACCCAGCCGCAGTCGTTGTTCCTGATCCTGACCGGCTCGGTCAGCGTGCTGGTGGAAGACGAGGACGGCCGCGAAATGGTGCTGGCCTACCTCAACGCCGGTGATTTCTTCGGCGAAATGGGCTTGTTCCCCGAGCAGAACGTCCGCACCGCCGTGGTCCGCACCCGCACGGCCACCTTGCTGGCGGAAGTCAGCTACCCGGCGTTCCGGACGTTTGTCCGCGAACAGCCGGACATCATGTTCGAGGTCGCCGGCCAGCTGGCCGCCCGCCTGCGTGATACCTCCGGCCGCCGCGTGACCTGACCTTCGTCGATGTCGCCGGCCGCATGGCGCGCACGCTGATGGACCTGGCGGCCCAGCCCGATGCCAAGGCCCACGCGCGCGGCACGCTGGTCAAGGTCAGCCGCCAGGAAATTGCCCGGATCGTCGGCTGCTCGCGGGAAATGGCCGGCCGCGTGCTGAAGAAGCTCGAGGAAGACGGCGTCGTGCTGTCGCAGGGCCGCAGCATCGTGCTGCTGGCCAGCGGCAGGCTGGCCAAGACCAAGGCTGCCAGCTGAGCTGGCCCCGCCGCCGCGCGCGGCGGGACCCCGGCCGATCAGCCGATCAGCTGTTTCAGCGCATCGCCGGGGCTGGGTTGGCGCATCAGCGATTCGCCGATCAGGAAGCGTCGGACGCCGGCCGACAGCATCGTCCGCACGTCGGCGGGCGTGCCGATGCCGCTTTCGGTGACCACGTCGTAACCGGCCGGAATTCCGTCGAGCAGCTCGATTGTCGTTTCCAGCCGCGTCTCGAAGGTCCGCAGGTTGCGGTTGTTGATGCCGAGCAGCACCGGCTGCCGCAGATCCAGGCCGATCATCGCGTCGCGCTCGGCGCGATCGTGGACTTCGATCAGCACGTCCATCTCCAGTTCCTGCGCCAGCCGCGCCAGTTCGCCGAGCCGGCTCGGTGCCAGCGCGGCGGCGATCAGCAGCACGCAGTCAGCGCCGATGGCGCGGGCCTCGACGATCTGCATCTCGTCGATCAGGAAATCCTTGCGGATCGCCGGCAGCGCTGTGTGCTGGCGGGCCTCGACGAGGTAGTCGTCATGGCCCTGGAAGAAGTCGCGGTCGGTCAGCACGCTCAGGGTCGCCGCCCCGCCGCGCGCGTAGTCCTCGGCCAGCCAGCCGGGATTGAAGTCGGCCCGGATCAGCCCTTTCGACGGGCTCGCTTTCTTGATCTCGGCGATCACTGCCGCCCCGGTGGCGGCCTTGGCCGTCAGCGCCGCCGCGAAGCCGCGCGGCGCCGGCTGGGCCAGCGCGATGCGCTCCAGGGTGCCGATGTCGATGCGCGCTTGCAGCGCCGCGATTTCCTCGCGCTTGCGGGCCAGGATGGTTTCCAGAATGTCGCTCATGGGCGTGCGGCTCAGGTTTCGGAAGCGGCGGCGTTCGAGGCCGCCACGTAAGCGTCCAGCTTCGCGCGCGCCGCGCCGCTGGCGATCGCCGTACGGGCACGGGCCACGCCATCGGCGATCGACGCGGCCACCCCGGCCGCATGCAGCGCGGCGCCGGCATTCAGGCAGACGATGTCGCGGGCCTGGCCTTCGACATCGTCGAGCGCCTGCAGCAGCAGCCGTTTCGATTCGCCGGCGTCGGCTACCGCCAGGTTGCGGCTGGCGGCCATCCGCAGGCCGAAGTCCTCGGGGTGGATGTCGTACTCGCGGATCGCGCCGTCGCGCAGCTCGCCGACCAGGGTCGCCGCACCGAGCGAGATCTCGTCCATGCCGTCGCGGCCCCAGACCACCAGCGCCCGCTGCACGCCGAGCTTATCCAGCACGCGGACCAGGATGCCGACCAGATCGGGATGGAACACGCCCATCAGGATGTTCGGCGCGCTGGCCGGGTTGGTCAGCGGGCCGAGGATGTTGAAGATCGTCCGCACGCCCATCTCGCGGCGCACGGCGGCGACGTTCTTCATCGCCGGGTGATGCTTCGGCGCGTACATGAAGCCGATGCCGGTGGCGGCCAGGCAGCGGGCGACGGCATCCGGCGCCAGCTCGATGTTGGCGCCAAGCGCTTCGAGCACGTCGGCGCTGCCGGATTTCGACGACACGCTGCGGTTGCCGTGCTTGGCCACCTTGGCGCCGGCTGCGGCCGCCACGAACATCGATGCGGTGGAAATGTTGAAGGTGTTGGAACCGTCGCCGCCGGTGCCGACGATGTCGACCAGATGGCGGTCGGCCACGCCGCCCGGGGTCGGCACCTTGACCGAGAACTCGCGCATCACCATCGCCGCCGCCGCGATCTCGCCGACCGTTTCCTTCTTCACCCGCAGCCCGGTCAGGATGGCGGCCAGCATCACCGGCGACACCTCGCCGCCCATGATCTGGCGCATCAGCGCGATCATCTCGTCGTGGAAGATCTCGCGGTGCTCGATGGTGCGCGCCAGCGCGGCCTGCGGCGTCATGACCGGATCAGCTCCAGTTGTCGAGAAAGTTCTTGAGCATGGCGTGGCCGTGCTCGGTCAGGATCGATTCCGGGTGGAACTGCACACCCTCGATCGGCAGGCTGCGGTGGCGCAGGCCCATGATCTCGTCCGGCGAACCGTCGGCCTTCACCGTCCACGCGGTGGCTTCGAGTTCCGCCGGGAAGCCCTCGCGATCGACGATCAGCGAGTGGTAGCGGGTGGCGGTGAACGGCGTCGGCAGGTCGCGGAACACGCTGGTCGCGTGGTGGTGGATCGGGCTGGTCTTGCCGTGCATCACGCTGGCGGCGCGGCGCACGGTGCCGCCGAAGGCCTGGCCGATCGACTGATGGCCGAGGCAGACGCCGAGGATCGGGAAGCGGCCCGGCTTGCCGAGCGTCTCGATCAGCGCCAGGCAGATGCCGGCCTCGTTCGGCGTGCACGGCCCGGGCGACAGCACGATATGGCTGGGATTCAGTGCCGCCACTTCATCGACCGTGATCTGGTCGTTGCGGTGCACGGCGACTTCCGCGCCCAGCTCGCCGAAGTACTGGACGAGGTTGTAGGTGAAGGAGTCGTAGTTGTCGATCATCACGATCATGACGCGGCCTGCTGGAGTCGTTTTCAGTGTTCGGCCCGCCGTGTTGCGGGGCCCGTCGCGGGTCGCGCCGTCGGCACGAACCGGTTGCCACTCAGGAAGAACGACGCCAGCGGGTCATGACGGACGGGATCGGAACGGTTGCGGGCCGGCAGTTTAACCGGCCGCCGCGCTTCCGGTCGGGCCGGCCGCACTTTCGCGCGGCACGGCAGCTCCGGTTGCCGATAAGCTGGCAGCGCGAGCCATTCACCTGAGGAGACCACGAGAAATGACGCCGCTCCGCATCAACCTGGAAGCCGACGAGATCCCCAAGCACTGGTACAACGTGGTGGCTGACCTGCGCCAGCCGCCGGCGCCGCCGCTGGGGGCCGATGGCCATGTCGTGACGCCGGAGAAGATGGGCGCCATCTTCCCGGGGCCGATCCTGGAGCAGGAAATGTCGGCCCAGCGCTGGATCGAGATTCCGGAAGCCGTGCGCCAGATCTACGCCCAGTGGCGGCCGAGCCCGCTGATCCGCGCGCTGCGCCTGGAGCAGGCGCTCGGCACGCCGGCCAAGATTTTCTACAAGTACGAAGGCGTGTCGCCGGCCGGCTCGCACAAGCCGAACTCGGCGGTGCCGCAGGCCTATTTCAACAAGATCGCCGGCACCAAGCGGCTGACCACCGAAACCGGCGCCGGCCAGTGGGGCAGCTCGATTGCCTACGCCGGCCAGATGTTCGGCCTGCCGGTGCGCGTCTACATGGTCAAGGTCAGCTTCCAGCAGAAGCCGTTTCGCCGCTCGATGATGCAGACCTGGGGCGCGGAAGTGTTCGCCAGCCCAACTGATCGCACCGAGGCCGGTCGGCGTGCGCTGGCCGCCGATCCGAACTCGATGGGTTCGCTCGGGCTGGCGATTTCCGAAGCGGTGGAGGAAGCGGCGGCCGATCCCGGCGTCTGCTACACGCTCGGCTCGGTGCTCAACCACGTGGCCCTGCACCAGACCGTGATCGGCCTGGAAGCGAAGAAGCAGTTCGACAAGATCGGCCTGTATCCGGACGTGATCTTCGGGCCCTGCGGCGGCGGTTCGAGCTTCGCCGGCATCGCCTTCCCGTTCCTGTCGGACAAGCTCTGCGGCGAGAAGCGTGCCCAGAACCTGCGCTGCGTGGCGGTGGAGCCAACCTCCTGCCCGACCCTGACCAAGGGCGCCTATGCCTATGACTACGGCGATGCCTCCGGCTACACGCCAATCATGAAGATGTACACGCTCGGCCACGACTTCATGCCGCCGGGCATCCACGCCGGCGGCCTGCGTTATCACGGCGATTCGCCGCTGGTGTCGCAGCTGCTGTTCGAGCGCCACATCGAAGCGCTGGCGGTGCCGCAGGTGGCGACCTTCGCGGCAGGCGTGCAGTTCGCCCAGGCCGAAGGGATCATCCCGGCGCCGGAGTCTTGCCACGCGGTGCGGGCGGCGATCGACGAGGCGCTGCGCTGCAAGGAAACCGGCGAGCCGAAGGTGATCCTGCTGGCGCTGACCGGCCACGGCCATTTCGACATGGCCTCCTACGACAAGTACCTGTCCGGCGGGCTGGAGGACTACGAGTACCCGACCGAGGCGATCAACGAATCGCTGAAGCATCTGCCGAAGGTCGGCTGAGCTTTCGGCGGCCGCGCTCCGCGCCGCGTCGGCGCTCGGTCAGGGGCGCGGCAGGTGGCGGCGCAGGAAGTCGGCCACGCCGTCGTTGAAGGCATCGTTGCGGTCGCCGGCCACCATGTGGCCGGCGGCCGCGACATCGCAGACTTCCAGCGCCGGCAGGCAGGCGCGGAATTCCTCGACGCCGTCGTCGCTGACGACGTCGCTTTCCATCCCGCGCACCAGCAGCGTCGGCACACGGATCCGCTCGGCGGCGGCGTAGAGCTTTTCGGTGAAGCGCGGCGGCTCGGCGACGCCGTCCGGATCGGCGACCAGCGCCGGGTCCCAATGCCAGTGCAGGCGGCCGTCGCCCCGCCAGCGCAGGTTCTTCAGCAAGCCGGTCGGATCGCGCGGCCGCGGCCGCTGCGGGTAGAACGCCGCCACCACTTCGGCGGCCTCGTCGAGCGAAGCGAAGCCGTCCGGCCGGGCACGCATGAAGGCGACGATCCGCTCCGCACCTTCGCGGTTCAGCCTCGGCACCACATCGACCATCACCAGCGCCTGCGCCACGCCCGCCTCCGAGGCCGCCAGCAGCGAGGCGGCGCCGCCCATCGAGGCGCCGACCAGCGCCGGCGGCGCCGGCAGGGTCCGGGCAATGCCGCGCAGGTCCGCGCACATGCGGTCGATGCCGTAGTCGCCGCTCGGCGACCAGTCGCTGTCGCCGTGGCCGCGGGCATCGACATTGATCACCTGGTAGCCATCGGCAAGCAGGCGACGCATCGCGCCGCGCCAGGAATGCCGGGTCTGGCCACCGCCGTGGCTGAGGATCACCGCCGGCGCGGCCGGATCGCCGCCGACATCGGCGCTCAGCACCACGCCGTCATCGGCCCGGTAGCGGCGCAGCGCGGTGCGCGGCGTGCTCAAGCGCGCGGCTTCACGCCGAGCGCATCGGCCGCCGCGCGCATCACGGCGCGGTTCTTGTTGACGGTTTCGTCCCATTCCGACTGCGGCACCGAATCGGCGACCACGCCGGCCCCGGCCTGCGCGTGGACCATGCCGTCCTTGATCACGGCGGTGCGGATGGCGATCGCCACATCCATGTTCCCGTCCCAGCCGAGGTAGCCGACGGCGCCGCCGTAGATGCCGCGGGCGACCGGCTCCAGTTCGTCGATGATTTCCATCGCCCGCACCTTCGGCGCGCCGCTCAGCGTGCCGGCCGGGAAGGTGGCCGCCAGCGCGTCGAGCGCATCGAGCCCCGGCTGCAGCTTGCCGGTGACGTTGGACACGATGTGCATCACGTGGCTGTAGCGCTCGACGATCATCTTCTCGGTCAGCCGCACCGAGCCGGTTTCGGCGACCCGGCCGACATCGTTGCGGCCGAGGTCGATCAGCATCAGGTGCTCGGCGATCTCCTTCGGATCGGCCAGCAGTTCGGCTTCCAGCCGGCGGTCCTCGTCCGGCGTCGCACCACGCACGCGGGTGCCGGCAATCGGCCGCACGGTGACCTCGTTGCGGTCGACCCGCACCAGGATTTCCGGCGAGGAGCCGACGATGTGGTGGTCGTCGAGGTTCAGGCAGTACAGGTAGGGGCTCGGATTGAGCCGGCGCAGCGCGCGGTACAGCGCCACCGGCGGTTCGCTGAACGGGGCGCTCATCCGCTGCGACGGCACCACCTGCATGACATCGCCGGCGGCGATGTAGTCCTTGATCCGCTCGACGCCGGCCTTGAAGGCCGCTTCGCCGAAGCCGGACACGAAAGTCGGCGGCACCGCGGGCGCCGGTGGCGCGGCCGGTGTCGGCACCGGACGCGCCAGCTGCGCCTCGATCTCGTCGAGCCGTGCTTCGGCGCGCGCCCGGGCATCCGGCTGCGACAGGTCGGCGTGGACGATCAGGGTCAGGCTGGCGCGCAGCGAATCGAAGGCCACCAGCTCGTCCGAGCGCATCAGCAGCACGTCCGGCGTGCCGAGCGGATCGGGCTTGGCGGCTTTCAGCCGTGGCTCGAACAGGCGCACGCACTCATAGCCGAAATAGCCGACGAAGCCGCCGGAGAAGCGCGGCAGGCGCGCGTTCGGCTCGACGCGGATGCGGGCGGCGTGGTCGCGCAGCCAGGCGATCGGGTCGGCAGCGTCGAGCGTCTGCGTCACCGCGCCGTCGACGGTCACCGTGACCGTCAGGCCCTTGATGCGGATCACCTCGCGGGCGCCGAGCCCGATGAACGAGTAGCGGCCCCACTGCGCGCCGCCGTGCATCGACTCGAGCAGGTAGGTGTACGGCCGGTTGGCGAGCTTGAGGAAGGTGCCGACCGGCGTGTCGAGGTCGCCGGGAAGTTCGCGCGTCAGCGCGACATGCGTGTAGGTCATGGAGTCGTGAAGCGTCTGGAAGGAGGCGGGACAGCACGCAGCGAAAGGTGCAGCGCTTGCCATCAGCGCCATCGCCACCCGCAGTTGCCTTCGTTTGCCATCCGCCGTCGCATTATCGCCTTACGCCTCGCCCAGGGCTGCCGCCCCTTGAAGTCATGCGCCGGAGTGTCGGCCGAGCCACTCCGGAAAGCGCGCAAGACTTCAAGCCTTGGCGATTTCCGCGCGCAGCGCGGCGACGGTAGCGGCGTAGTCCGCCGTGTTGAAGATCGCCGAGCCGGCAACGAAGGTGTCGGCCCCGGCGGCGGCGATCGAGCGGATGTTGTCGATCTTCACGCCGCCATCGATTTCCAGGCGGATCGCGTGGCCGGTTTCAGCGTGGTGCTGGTCGATCAGGCGGCGCGCCTCGCGCAGCTTGTCGAGCGCGCTGGGCAGGAAGCTCTGGCCGCCGAAACCGGGGTTGACCGACATCAGCAGCACGATGTCGACCTTGTCCATCACGTAGCGCAGGTGGTCCAGCGGCGTCGCCGGATTGAACACCAGGCCCGGCTGACAGCCGGCGTCGCGGATCGCCTGCAGGCTGCGGTCGACATGCCGGGTCGCTTCCGGGTGGAAGGTGATCGAGGTGGCGCCGGCCTTGGCGAACAGCTGCGCCAGCGGATCGACCGGTTCAACCATCAGGTGGACGTCGATCGGCGCGCGGATGCCGTACTTGCGCAGCGCCTCGCAGACCATCGGGCCGATCGTCAGGTTCGGCACGTAGTGGTTGTCCATCACGTCGAAGTGAACCCAGTCAGCACCGGCGGCCAGCACCCGGGCCGTGTCTTCGCCGAGGCGCGCGAAATCGGCGGACAGGATGCTCGGGGCAATCACGGGCGGCAGCGTCGGCTTGGTCATGAAAAGTCCGGTGGAACAGGCGCGAAGTCAGCGGAATCTATCAGATTCAACCTCAGGCCCCGAGCGCTGCCATCGGCTGCGGACAGCTGGAACTGCTGCGCCGGAACATAGTCAAAGACCATGCAAAGGATGAATACGATTGTCTTTACCCATTCATCGCCGGTCTCCAGACTGCGCCTTGTCCGGTGCTGCTGCGAGCAATCCGGGCCGACGCTTGGAAGCGGGGCAGCGCATTGCGTATGGTCAGGCCACGCGCCGGCCCTGAAGCTCTGAGCGCGACAAGCACCTCGCGGGTTTGAACAGGAGAGATCACATGACAAGTGAAAAGAAGTGCCCGTTTTCCAGCGGCTCGCCGACTGCCGCGGTCGCCAGCGTCCGGACCAATGCCGACTGGTGGCCGAACCAGCTGAACCTGAAGATCCTGCATCAGCATTCGCCGCGCGCGAATCCGCTGGGCGACAGCTTCGATTACGCGGCCGCCTTCAAGAAGCTTGACCTGCATGCAGTGATCAAGGACCTGCGCGCCTTGATGACCGATTCCCAGGACTGGTGGCCGGCCGACTACGGCCACTACGGGCCGCTGTTCATCCGCATGGCCTGGCACAGCGCCGGCACCTATCGCATCGCCGATGGCCGCGGTGGCGCCGGCTCCGGCGAGCAGCGCTTCGCACCGCTCAACAGCTGGCCGGACAACGGCAATCTCGACAAGGCCCGGCGCCTGCTGTGGCCGATCAAGCAGAAGTACGGCAAGTCGCTGTCCTGGGCGGATCTGATGATCCTGGCCGGCAACGTCGCGCTGGAATCGATGGGCTTCAAGACCTTCGGCTTCGCCGGTGGCCGCGCTGATGTCTGGGAGCCGAGCGAGGACATCAACTGGGGTCCGGAAGCCGAATGGCTGGCGACCAGCGACAAGGCCGACAGTCGCTACTCCGGCGACCGCGATCTGGCCAACCCGCTCGGCGCCGTCCAGATGGGCCTGATTTACGTCAATCCGGAAGGCCCGGACGGCAAGCCGGACCCGGTGGCCTCCGGCCGCGATATCCGCGAAACCTTTGCCCGCATGGCGATGGACGACGAGGAAACCGTGGCGCTGGTCGCCGGCGGCCACACCTTCGGCAAGGCGCATGGCGCTGGCCCGGCTTCCCATGTAGGGGCCGAACCGGAAGGCGCGCCGATCGAGGCCCAGGGGCTCGGCTGGCTCAGCACGCACGGCAGCGGCAAGGGCGGTGACGCCATCACCAGCGGCATCGAAGGCGCCTGGAAGCCGAACCCGACGACCTGGGACAATGGCTATTTCGACACGCTGTTCAAGTACGACTGGGAACTCAGCAAGAGCCCGGCCGGTGCCCACCAGTGGCATCCGAAGAACGGCGCCGGCGCCCAGGACGTGGTCGACGCCCACGATCCGAGCAAGCGCCACCCGCCGATGATGACCACGGCCGACCTGGCGATGCGCTTCGATCCGGCCTACGAAAAGATCTCCCGGCGCTTCCACAAGGACCCGAAGGCGTTTGCCGATGCTTTCGCCCGCGCCTGGTTCAAGCTGACCCACCGCGACATGGGTCCGGTGGCGCGCTACCTCGGCCCGCTGGTGCCGAAGAAGACGCTGATCTGGCAGGACCCGGTGCCGGCGCACGAAGGTCCGGTGGTCGGCGCCCGCGAGATCGAGGCCCTGAAGAAGGCGCTGCTGGCCTCCGGCCTGAGCATCTCCCAGCTGGTGACCACCGCCTGGGCCTCGGCCGCGACGTTCCGCGGCAGCGACAAGCGCGGCGGTGCCAACGGCGCGCGCATCCGCCTCGCGCCGCAGAAGGACTGGCCGGTGAACCAGCCGGCCGAGCTGGCCAAGGTGCTGAAGACGCTGGAAAAGGTTCGCAAGGATTTCAACGCCAAGAGCAAGAAGCCGGTATCGCTGGCCGATCTGATCGTGCTCGGCGGCGCGGCGGCGATCGAGGCGGCTGCCGCCAAGGGCGGCGTCAAGATCACGGTGCCGTTCTCGCCGGGCCGTACCGACGCCAAGCAGGCGCAGACCGATGTCGCCTCGTTCGCGCCGCTGGAGCCGGTGGCCGATGGCTTCCGCAACTACGTGCAGGCCGGTGTCTCGGTCTCGCCGGCCGAGCTGCTGGTCGACAAGGCGCAGCTGCTGACCCTGAGCGCGCCGGAAATGACCGTGCTGGTCGGCGGCCTGCGGGTGCTCGGCGTCACCGTCGGCAAGGCCTGCCACGGCGTCTTCACCCAGCGGCCGGAAACGCTCAGCCAGGATTTCTTCGTCAGCTTGCTGGACATGGGCACGGTCTGGAAGAAATCGGCCGGTGATGCCGCCGTGCTTGAAGGGCGCGACCGCGCGACCGGGGCGCTGAAGTGGACCGGCACCGTCGTCGACCTGGTGTTCGGCTCCAACTCGCAGCTGCGGGCGCTGGCCGAGGTCTATGCCGCGAAGGACGCCAAGACCAAGTTCGTGACCGACTTCGTCGCGGCCTGGAGCAAGGTGATGAACCTGGACCGCTTCGACCTCGCCTGACCCGGGTTGCGGCACCGACAAGGCCGCCGGATTCGTCCGGCGGCTTTTTTCGTGGCGTGTCCGGAGTCACTTCAATACAGTGACGCCCTGTTCGCCACCTGCACCGTCCGCACCATGGGTCTCGCCACTGCTGTCCATACGCTGTTCGCCGCCATCTGGGTCGGCGGCATGTTCTTCGCCTACGTCTGCCTGCGGCCGACGCTCGCCGGCATCGACGCGAAAACCCGCACCACCTTGTGGGCGCAGGTGCTGCACCGCTTCTTTGGCTACGTGTTCCTGTCGGCGGCGTTGCTGCTGGGCACCGGCCTGCACCTGATCCGCAAGCTCGGCGGCATGGCGGCGGTCGGCCCGCATGTCCACATCATGCTGACCCTGGGGCTGGTGATGATGGCGCTGGCGCTGCACGTCTACTTCGCGCCGCTGAAGCGCCTGAAGCTGGCGGTGCTGGCCGGCGACGTGCCGGAAGCCGGGCGCCGGGTCGGCCAGATTCGCCTGTTCGTCGGCATCAACCTGCTGCTCGGTCTGGCAGTGATCGCGATCGCCAGCGGCGGCCGCTACTTTTTTGCCGGAGCCTGATCGTCATGACCACGCCGCTCCACGAAGCCACCATCACCAGCCTGCCGAAGCTGCACAGCGGCAAGGTGCGCGACCTGTACGCGCTGGGCAACGACCACCTGCTGATCGTCACCAGCGATCGCCTGTCCGCCTTCGACGTGATCCTGCCCGATCCGATTCCCGGCAAGGGCGCGGTGCTGAACGCGCTGACCGCGTTCTGGATGGCGCGCTTCTCGTCATTGATTCCGAACCACTTCGACACCTCGGTCGATCTCGCCCGGTGGCTGACGCCGGCCGAACTCGCGCAGTGCGCCGGCCGCGCCGTGGTGGCGAAGAAGCTCAAGGCATTGCCGGTCGAGGCGGTGGCGCGCGGTTACCTGATCGGCTCCGGCTGGAAGGATTACCAGGCCACCGGCGCGGTCTGCGGCATCCCGATCCCGAAGGGCATGGAACTGGCCGGCCGGCTCGCCGAGCCGATCTTCACGCCGGCGTTCAAGGCGCCGAAGGGCGAGCATGACGCCAACATCTCGTTCGAGGACACTGTGAAGCTGGTGGGCGAGAAGCTCGCCCACCAAGTGCGCGACATCACCCTGCGGCTGTACCGGGAAGCCTCGGAGTTCGCGCGCACGCGCGGCATCATCATCGCCGACACCAAGTTCGAGTTCGGCGTCGACGCCGCCGGCACCCTGCACCTGATCGACGAAGTGCTGACGCCGGATTCCTCGCGCTTCTGGCCGGCCGACCAGTACCAGCCCGGCATCAGCCCGCCGAGCTTCGACAAGCAGTACGTGCGCGATTACCTGGAAACGCTGACCTGGAACAAGACCGCGCCTGGCCCTGCGCTGCCCGAGCCGGTCATCGCCCGCACGGCGGCCACCTACCGCGAAGCGCAGCGCCTGCTGACCGGACACTGAGAATCCCGATGACGACTGCCTACTGGTGCGTGCTGATCGCCGCCTACCTGCCGCTGGCCTTCACCGGTCTGGCCAAGTTCGGTGCCGGCGGCCGTGATTTCGACAACCGCGCGCCGCGCGCGATGCTGGCCCGCCTCGACGGCTGGCGGGCCCGCGCCAACTGGGCCCAGGCCAATGGCTTCGAGGCGTTCCCGCCGTTCGCGGCGGCGGTGATCATCGCCCACCTGGCCGCCGTGCCGCAGGCGCGGATCGACCTGCTGGCGCTTAGCTTCATCGGCCTGCGGGTGGTCTACGGCGTGCTCTACATCGCCGATCTCGCCACCCTGCGCTCGATCGTCTGGATCGCCTCGGTCGGCTGCGTGATCGGGCTGTTCGTGTCGGCCGCCTGAAAGGAATTCGCCACGGTTCGAGGAGCGTCGCCATGCAGATCAAGATCGAGATCGACGTCAAGCCCGAGGAACTGCGCCGTTTCCTCGGCCTGCCGGATGTCGCGGGCCTGCAGGAAGACCTGATGAACTTCGTCCGCGACAAGCTCGGAGCGGCGGCGGAAACGCTGGATCCGTCGAGCTTCGTCAAGGACAACCTGCAGAGCCTGAAGGCCAGCGCGCCGTGGCAGCGGCTGGTGTCGGCGACCAAGGTCAGCGTCAAGGTGGCCGAGCCGGCGGCGGCCGGCGTGCGTCGGGCCGGCAAGTCCGCCAAGGGCGCGGCCGGCGTCGCGGGTGCCGCCCGGCCGAAGGCGCCGCGCAAGCGGGCGGCCGCCCGCAAGACCGCGCCGAAGCCGGACAGCGCCGGCAGCTAGGACGCCAGCCGCTCCTGCCCGGCCGGACTGCGCAGCAGCGCCCGCAACAGAAGGACGCGCTGGCGATGGTCATCGCGCAGCCGGCGGGTGGTCAGCGGCAGCAGATCGATCTGGTGGCGCAGCAGTTCGGCGAAGGTGCGCGTGCGGCGCGCCACCTGCCAGCGTTGCCGCAGCGCGGCCCGATGGGCCGCCAGCGCCTGCGCTTCGTGCTGGGCAATGGTTTCGAGACCGTCGAGCAAGGTCTGCTTGTTCATGATCGTGGGCCAGAGGCCAAAAACGACTGAGCCGCGCCGCCCCTGCGGGCAGCGCGGCTCAGGGTGGTCCGCATCGGCGGACGCGGGCGCTGCTTACTCGGCGGCCTTTTCGGCGGCCTTGACGGCCTTCTTCACGGTGGCGGCGGCCTTTTTGGTGGTGGCCTTGGCGGCCTTGGCCACCTTCGCGGCCGGCGACTTGCCGGTCAGCTGGGCCTGGATGGTTTCCACGCCGGTCTTGACCACCTTGTACAGCTCCTCGCCGGTGCGCGAGACGACGGTGACCGTCTGGCTGAACGGGGCCACCAGGGTGTCGGTGGCCGGCAGGTAGCTGATCGGGTCGGCGGCGATGGCCTTCAGGCCGTCGGTCTTCGCCTTCTCGAAGCTCGACACGGCAGCCGAATAGATTTCCTTGGCGGCGGTGGTGTTCTCGTTGAGCAGCGACTTGTAGCCGCCAACCACCACATCGCCAGCCTGCTTCAGGCTTTCGATCGAGATTTCGGCAACCTTCTGGCTGTGGCCGGACAGGGTCTCGACGCGGCCTTTGACATCTTCAACAACGCTCTGAAAGTTCATTTGCGCTACTCCTCGTGTGACGGGCGGGTTCAATGCTGCGACGCAACAATTGATGCACCGCATCATAGCAGTGGTTTTTCGAGTGTCAAGCGCGGGACGATGTCAAGCATGACGAACCCTCATGTGCCGTCAGCGGGACATCCGCCGCGTCAGCCCGGCGCTTGGCGTCCGTGCCGCCAGGCGCGGACCAGCCGCAGCTCCTCGTAGCGAAAGCGGCCCTGCAGCGCCTCGTAGGCGGGCTTGAGCCGCAGTTCGCCGTGCTGTTCGAGCGCCGCGACGATCTCCTGCAGCCGGTCGTGGGCGATCAGCCGGGACAGGTCGATGGCTGCGCCGTGGGCCAGAAGTGCTTCGAGGTGGCCGGTGATCGTCGCCGCGTCGAGCCCGCGCCGGGCCGCGATCGTGTCGACGTCGAGCCCGCGGTCGAACAAGGCCTGGGTGGCGATCACGGTGTCCGGCAGGTCGTCGTCGACGATGCGGCTGTCGTCGACGACGAAGGCGCTGGCGTCTTCGGCCGGGGCTTCCGGCGCTGCCAGGCCCTTGTCGACCAGGAAGCTGCGGATCGCCGCCGTGAACGCAGCGCCGTACTGCGCCAGCTTGCGGCTGCCGACGCCGGAGATGTCGAGGAACGCCGTGCTGGTCAGCGGCTGGCGTTCGGCCATCTGGCGGATCGAGGCATCGCTGAACACCACGTACGGCGGCACGCCCTGCTGGTCGGCGAGCTGCTTGCGCAGGCTGCGCAGCACCTCGAACAGCGCATCGCCTTCCGGCGTAGCGGTCTCGCCGGCGGCCGCAGTGCGCGTGCGTTTCTTCTTCTCGGCTTTCGGCGCCACCGCGAACACCACTTTGCGCTCGCCCTTGAGCACGGCGCGGCTGGCCTCGTTCAGGCGCAGCACCGGGAACTCGTGGCCGAACTCCTCGACCAGCCCCTGGTGGATCAGCGCCCGCACGAGCAGGCGCCAGTCGTCCTGCGAACGCTGTTTGCCGATGCCGTAGACCGACAGCGATTGATGGCCGCGATCGATCAGCTTCTGGGTTTCGGCGCCGCGCAGTACGTCGATCACATAGGCCGCGCCGTAGCGCTCGTTGCGCTGCGCGAGCCGGGCGATGGCCGAAAGGAATTGCCGCGCTTCCAGCGTCCAGTCCTCGACCGGCTTCGGTTCGTTGCAGTTGTCGCAGGCGCCGCACGGCGGATCGAAGTTCTCGCCGAAGTAGCGCAGCTGGATCGCCCGCCGGCATTCGGTGGATTCGGCGTAGTCGAGCACCTTGCGCAGCTGCTGCTTGGCCAGCCGCTGCTCGGCTTCCAGCGGTGCGCCGGTGGCGGGATCGACCTTCTGGGCGATCAGGAATTCGGCGGTCTTCAGGTCGCCGATGCCGAAATACAGCCAGCAGTCGGCGCGCTCGCCGTCGCGGCCGGCGCGACCGGCTTCCTGGTAGTAGCCCTCCATGGTCTTCGGCAGGTCGTAGTGCACGACCCAGCGCACGTCCGGCTTGTTGATGCCCATGCCGAAGGCGATCGTCGCGACGATCACCTGCGCATCGTCGCGGATGAAGGCGTCCTGGTTCGCCCGCCGGACGTCGGCGCTCAGGCCGGCGTGGTACGGCAGCGCGCGGATGCCGGCGTCGCGCAGGCTGTCGGCCAGTTCGTCGACCCGCTTGCGCGACAGGCAGTAGACGATGCCGGCGTCCTGCGGCCGGCTGCGGGCGCGTTCGAGCAGCTCGGTGTAGCTGCGGCCGCCCTTGGCGCGCACTGCGTAATGCAGGTTCGGCCGGTTGAAGCTGGACACGTGGATCGCTGGCGCGTGCAGGCCGAGCTGGTGGACGATGTCGTCGCGCACGCGGCCGGTGGCGGTCGCGGTGAAGGCGAACACCGGCACCGACGGAAAATGCTCGCGCAGGCAGTGCATCTGCCGGTACTCGGGCCGGAAATCGTGGCCCCATTCGGAGACGCAGTGCGCCTCGTCGATGGTGAAGCCGGACAGCCCCTGCGCCTCCTGCAGCCGGGGCAGGAATCCGTCGAGGAAATCGGCCGTCAGCAGGCGTTCCGGCGCCAGGTACAGCAGCCGAAGCTCGCCTTTCAGCAGGGCCGACAGCGTGTCGGACGATTCCCGCGCACTCAAGGACGAGTTCAGGAAGGCGGCGGCAATGCCGTTGTCGCGCAGCAGCCGCACCTGGTCCTGCATCAGCGCGATCAGCGGCGACACCACCACCATCACGCCGGGCCTGAGCAGCGCCGGCAGCTGGAAGCACAGTGACTTGCCGCCGCCGGTCGGCATGATCGCCAGCAGGTCGCGGCCGGCCAGCGCGTCCTCGACCACCGCCTGCTGCCCGGGCCGGAAGTGGTCGAAGCCGAACCAGCGCTTCAGCGCTTCCAGCGTGCGGGGACGGTCCATCTCGGGTTCGGGGCAGCGGCAGTCGGAGCGGCATTATCGCTGCTGGCGAACGGCGACAAGCGGGGCTCGCGCGGTAGACGCGAAGACCTGCGGAACGGCAACGGCACGGACACCCCCGCGCGAAGTCTTTTCCTGCGCGCCGGCCTCGCCCGCCTGGTGCGGGGGCCTTGCTGCGGCAAGCGCCTGCTGCATGGACAGCGCTGCCTGTGGTCGCGACAATCCGGGCCATGCTCCCGCCGCCCTATCAACGCGTCCACGACCTGCTGTGGCTGCGCGAACCCACCTCCACGCTCGGGCGCCGGCTGCTGAAGCCGGGTCGCTACGCACTGGCCCTGCTGCGCGATCTGCTGGAAGGCGAGATTTCGCTGCGGGCGATGAGCCTGGTCTACACCACACTGCTGTCGCTGGTGCCGCTGCTGGCGCTGGCGTTCTCGGTGCTCAAGGCATTCGGCGTGCACAACCAGCTGGAGCCGATCCTCAACCGTGCGCTCGAACCGCTCGGCGACCAGGCGGCGGTGATCAGCGGCAACATCATCACCTTCGTCGACAACATCAAGGTCGGTGTGCTCGGCTCGATCGGCATCGCGCTGCTGCTGTACACCTCGGTGTCGATGATTTCCAAGATCGAGGCCAGCTTCAATTTCATCTGGAAAATCCGCCAGGAGCGCGGCCTGACCCAGCGCTTCGGCGAGTACTTGTCGGTGCTGCTGATCGGCCCGGTGCTGGTGTTCTCGGCGATCGCGCTGACCGCCTCGGTGCGCTCCAGCACCGTGGTGACAACGCTGGCGCTGTACGAGCCGTTCGGCACCACGATCCTGCTGGTGACCAAGCTGATGCCGTACGTGCTGATCGTCGCCGCGCTGACCTTCATCTACAGCTTCATCCCGAACACCCGGGTGCGGATGTCGGCGGCCGTCGGCGGCGGCCTGTTCGCCGGCTTCGCCTGGGAAACCGCCAGCATCGGTTTCGCCAAGTTCGTCGCCGGCGCCTCCAGCTACAGCGCCATCTACTCCAGCTTCGCGATCCTGATCATCCTGCTGATCTGGCTGTACGTGAGCTGGCTGATCGTGCTGTTCGGCTGCCGGCTGGCGTTCTACCTGCAGCATCCCCGGCAGCTGGTCGGCGCCATCGAGATCCCGCTGCCGACCAGCCGGGAAATCGAATACCTGCCGATCCGCGTGATGATGCTGGTGGTTCGGCGCTTCGCCGCCGGTCAGCCGCCGTTGCCGATGGCCGACATCGAGCGGCGGCTGGCGGTGGATGGCGAACGCATGGCGCGCGCGGTGCGGCCGCTGATCGCCTGCGGCGCGCTCGGCGAAAGCGGTGCGGAACGGCGCCTGCTGCCGGCCCGCGACCCGGCGTCGTACCGGCTGGCCGATCTCTGGCTGTGGTGTCGTGGCGCAGCGCCCGACATCGCCCGCGACGATGACGACGACCAGCGGCTGGCGACCTGGCTGGCGGCCGCCGAACAGGCGGCGGCGGCCACCGGCGAGCCGAGCTTCGCCGACTGGCTGCGCGGCGGGACCCCATCCCTATAATCCGGCCCACCGGAGTAGTGCAGTGAACCAGGCCGCCGCTCGACGCGGCCCTCGATAAGAAGGCAATTGCATGGCGAACGGCGGAGCGGCGCAGCAATCGACGGGGCCGGAACGGGTCTGGTTGCGCCAGTACGGCAGCGGCGTGCCGGCCGACATCGATCCGCAGGCCTTTGCCTCGCTGGCCGCTGTCATCGACCGCGCCTGCGAGCGTTATCGCGACCTGCCGGCATTCGAGAACTTCGGCACCCGGCTGAGCTACGACGATCTCGACCGCCTGTCACAGGATTTCGCATCCTGGCTGCAGAACGTCGCCGGCCTGCAGCCGGGCGACCGGGTCGCGGTGATGATGCCGAACCTGCTGCAGTACCCGGTCACGGTGTTCGGCATCCTTCGCGCCGGCCTGGTGGTGGTCAACGTCAACCCGCTGTACACCGCCCGCGAACTCAAGCACCAGCTGAAGGATTCCGGTGCGCGGGTGATCGTGGTGGTCGAGAACTGCGCGGCGACGTTGGCCCAGGTGCTGGCCGACACCGCCGTGGAAGCGGTGGTCACCACCCAGATCGGCGATCTGTTGCCGTTCCCGCGCGGGGCGCTGGTCAACTTCGTCGTCAAGCGGCTCAGGCGGCAGGTGCCGCCGTGGCGGCTGCCGGGCAGCCTGCCGTTCCGCACGGTGCTGGCGCGCGGCCGCGCCGAGCCCTATCACCGCGTGCCGCTTGGTCATGACGACATCGCCTTCCTGCAGTACACCGGCGGCACCACCGGGCTGTCGAAGGGCGCCACGCTGAGCCACGGCAACCTGGTGGCGAACCTGCTGCAGATGCAGGCCTGGATCGGCCCGAAGCTCGACGAGGGCCGCGACGTGGTGATCACCGCGCTGCCGCTGTACCACATCTTCGCGCTGACGGTGAACGCGCTGCTGTTCGCCCATATCGGCGCCCGCAACGTGCTGATCACCGATCCGCGCGACATGGATGGCTTCGTCGCCGAACTGGCCCGCCAGCCGTTCACCGCGTTCACCGGCGTCAACACGCTGTTCAACGCGCTGCTGAATCACCCGCGCATCGCCTCGGTCGATTTCTCGGCGCTGAAGTTCACCGTCGGCGGCGGCGCGGCCGTGCAGCAGGCGGTCGCGGAGCGCTGGCAAGCGCTGACCGGCGTGGCGCTGACCGAAGGCTACGGGTTGTCGGAAACCTCGCCCGGTGTCTGCTTCTCGCCGCTCGATCGCCCGGACTGGAACGGCACCATCGGCGTGCCACTGCCATCGACCTGGGTGTCGCTGCGCGACGACGAAGGCCGCGAGGTGCCGGTCGGCACGCCGGGCGAGTTGTGCGTGAAGGGGCCGCAGGTGATGCGCGGCTACTGGAACAAGCCGGAGGAGAATCGCGCCGCCTTCACGGCCGACGGCTGGCTGCGCACCGGCGACATCGCCACCGTCGACGCCGACGGTTGGTTCCGGATCGTCGACCGCAAGAAGGACATGATCCTGGTATCCGGCTTCAACGTGTATCCGAACGAGATCGAGAACATCGTTGCGCTGCACCCGGGGGTGCTCGAGTGCGCCTGCATCGGCGTGCCCGATGCGCGCAGCGGCGAAGCGGTGAAGGTGTTCGTCGTGCGCCGCGATCCGGCCCTGACCGAAGCGGCGCTGCGCGCCCACTGCCAGGCGCACCTGACCGCTTACAAGGTGCCGAAGGCGATCGAATTCCGCGATGCGCTGCCGAAATCCAACGTCGGCAAGATCCTGCGCAAGGAACTCCGGGCCTGAATCGGCGGTCTTCGGCGGTGGCGCCTGATGTCCCCGTCATCTGCTCGCAACGCACCGCGATCGTGCAAGATCGCCACCGTTCGGCACCGACGGGGGCATCGGAATCGCCAGCCATCGGTGTCAGGACGCTATCATGGCCGTACGTTGTCCCTTTTCGAACAACCCCAACAAGGAGTTTCCGCAATGACGAAAACCGCTCTTGCGCTCATGCTCGGCCTCGGCGTGACGACTGCGCTGCCGACGCTGGCCGCCGGCGATCTGTCGAGGAACCCGTACGGTGCCGTGCTCGGCAACTACGTGGTGCCGGATTCCGACCGTGACGCCGACTACGGCGTGGGCGGTACCGTCGTGTTCTACGGCAAGCCGCTGGCGGAACACCTGAACATCGAGCTCAGCGGTTTCGGCAACACGCTGCGCCGGACCTCCGATAACGGCGATGACACCCAGTTCGGCCTCGGCATCGACTTCGTCGTGCCGCTGGTCAAGGGCCCGGTGCGGCCGTTCCTGCTGGTCGGCGCCGGCGGCGTCCGCGACCAGCTCGACACCACCAACGACACCGACAGCATCAATCCGTACGTCAACGCCGGCGGCGGTCTGCTGATCGCGCTGAACGACCGCTTCGCGGTGCGCGCCGAAGCGCGCTGGCTGCTGGACTTCAACAACAGCTCGTACCCGAACAAGGACCAGCTGGGCGATGGCCGTTTCGGCTTCGGCCTGCAGTACGCGTTCGGCAAGCCGTACGTCGCGCCGCCGCCGCCGGCCCCGCCGGTGGCCGTGGCACCGCCGCCGCCGCCCCCGCCGCCGCCGGCTGACAGCGACAAGGACGGCGTGATCGACGCCAACGACAAGTGCCCGAACACGCCGGCCGGCGTCCGGGTCGATGCCGTCGGCTGCCCGCTGGACAGCGATGGTGACGGCGTTGCCGATTACCTCGACAAGTGCCCGGGCACGCCGAAGGGCTTCAAGGTCGATGCCGAGGGCTGCATCATCGAGCAGACCATCGTGCTGCGCGGCATCAACTTCGAGTACGACAAGGACCAGCTGACGGCCGAAGCGAAGGCGATCCTCGACGCGATCGTGCCGGGCCTGGCGGCTCAGCCGAAGCTGACGCTCGAAATCGGTGGCCACACCGACTCGCGCGGCACCGACGCCTACAACAAGGCGCTGTCGCAGCGTCGTGCCAACTCGGTGAAGGCCTACCTCGCCGCCAAGGGCGTGGCGCCGGAGCGTCTGGCCGCCGTCGGTTACGGCGAGTCCAAGCCGGTTGCCGACAACAAGACCGAAGCCGGCCGCAGCGAGAACCGCCGCGTCGAGTTCCAGGTGCTGAACAAGCCGCTGACGGTCAAGGTCATCAAGAAGTAAGACCGACCCGCTGCTGCTGAAAAGCCGCCGGACGCAAGTCCGGCGGCTTTTTTTGTGCCTGCTGCCGGCGGCGCTTGCCGTCGCTACTGCTGCCGCGGGCGAGGCGCGCCGTGGTGTCAGCCGTGGCGATCGCTGTCGATCCGCTCGGCGAAACCGGCGAGCAGCCGCTGGGCATGGCGGTAGCCGCGCTCGACCAGCTCGTCGATGCGCTTCCAGTCGAACAGGCCGATGCCGGACACCGGCATCCGCAGGTACAGGTCGGCCAGGCCGGCGCGGGCCTTGGTGCCGCTTTCGCTGGTCAGCGTGGCGCTGCGGAACAGGATGTCGGCCAGTCGCAGGCCGGGGCCGTTGCGGGCCTGGCGCAACAGCGCTTCCGGGTCCGGGCCGTCGACGCCGGGCAGGCTCAGGGCACCTTCGGTGGACACGTCGGAGGCGATCACCGGACCCCGCCCCTCGCTGCGCATGATGTCGGTCGGCAGGCTGTTGATGATCGCGCCATCGGCCAGCAGGTCGCCGTTCCAGACCACCGGCGGCGCGACGCCGGGCACCGCCATGCTGGCGCCGATCCACAGCGACAGCGGCCCCTGGCGGTGGGTCATCGTCACGCCGCGCGTCAGATTGCTGCTGACGCAGAAATAGCCGAGCGGCAGCTCCTCGATCATCTGCTCGCCGAAGATCGCTCGCAGCCGCGCACCGAAGCGCCGGCCGCGGATCAGCGACACGCGCGGCAGCACGAAATCGTTGAGGTAGTTCTGGCGCACGAAGGTGTCCTCGGCGATCCGCCGCAGCTCGCGGCTGTCGGCCCCGCAAGCCAGCAGGCCGCCGAAGAAGGCGCCCATGCTGGTGCCGCCGATCAGGTCGATCGGCCGGCCCATTTCCTCGAGCGCGCGCACCAGCCCGATATGGGCGAAGCCGCGTGCGCCGCCGCCGCCCAGCACCAGGCCCAGCGCCCGGCCGCTGAGCAGGCGGGCCAGCCGGTCGTGGTCGCCGGCGCGCAGCGGGTGCAGGTGGTGGTGGCTGTCGAGATCGCAGTTCGCCATCCAGTCGCGCAGCGTCGGGACCGGCGTCGGCCCTTCGCGCAGCATCACCAGCTCCACCGGGGTGCGCAGCAGCGTCCGGCGCAGCACGCCGGGCAGCGGGCTGTCGACCGGGCGCAGGCTCGGATCGGCGACGATCAGCACCCGGTCGGCCTGGCGCATGCAGCGCTCGCTCCAGGCATCACCGCCCGGCGTGCCGACGTACAGCAGGCGATGGCCGCCCTGCTCGCGCTCGGCCAGCCACTGGATCAGCCGCTCATGGCCCGGCCCGCCGCCGAGCGGCGTCTGCGCCGCACCGGCGCCGAGTGCTGCATCGACGCGGCGTGCGTCCAGCCACTCCGGCGTTTCGCCCTGCCGGCGGAAAGCCGCCTCCAGCCGTTCCAGAAAGCCGGCCAGCGGCACCGACGGCCCGGCCGGCATGATTGCCAGCGCCGGCCGCGATGGCGGCCGCGGCCCGGCGACGGCGCTCAGGTTGTGGCGCAGGCGCTGGATCAGCACGCGGGTGATCGCCATCAGCGCCGACGGATGCTGCTGGATGAAGGCCAGCAGGGCGTCGCGCTCGATGCGCAGCAGCAGGCTGTCGCGCAGCGCGTAGACCTCGCCGCTGCGCGGCTCGTCGGTCATCACGCTGATTTCGCCGATCGGCTCCAGCCGCGAGATGTCGCCGGCCACCGTGCCATCGCCGCGATGGGCGCGCAGGCGGCCGCTGGCGACGATGTACAGGCAGTCGGCAGGACCGCCGGCGGCGAACAGCTGCTGGCCGCCGGCCACCGGAACGATGCGGCAGACGCTGCCCAGCCTGCGGATGGCGGAGTCCTCGAGACCGGCGAACAGCCCGCACTGCGACAGGATCTCGACGACGTCCATGGCGATCGGCAACGAAAAGTGAGCGTCTGCAAGCCTACCGTCTGCCGCTGCCGGCCGGGGCCCGGCCGGCGCGGCGCGGGGTCGTCGCGCGATCCGGCCGCTTCGTCGGCTGTCGTGACAAGCGCGACGGGATGGCGCGGCACAATGCGACCTTTCTGTTCACCCGCACGCGCCATGCACGCCCCCGACCGCTACCGCCCGACCGAACGCTTCGGTGACCGGGTCGACGACTACCGCCGCTACCGTCCGGGCTATCCGGCGGCGCTGAGCCGCTGGTTGATGGCCGAAGCTGGCCTGCAGCCCGGCGATGCCGTGGCCGACATCGGCGCCGGCACCGGTCTGCTGAGCCGCGACCTGCTGGCTGCGGGCCTCGCCGTGCACGCGGTGGAACCCAATGCGGCGATGCGCGCGGCCGCCGAGGCTGACCTTGGCCGCCAGCCGGGCTTTGCCAGCGTCGCCGGTACCGCCGAGGCCACGACCTTGCCGGCCGCGTCCGTCAGCCTGGTGACGGCGGCGCAGGCCTACCACTGGTTCGAGCCGGAAGCGGCGCGGGCCGAAAGCCTGCGGATTCTCCGGCCGGGCGGCCATGCGGCGCTGATCTGGAACGTGCGGCGCATCGACAGCCGCTTTGCCGAAGCCTACGAAACGCTGCTGATGGCGCGCTGCCCGGACTACGCGGCCGGCCAGCCGCACCAGGCCTCGGCCGAGGAAATCGCCCGCTATTTCGGCCCGTCGGCCACCCGGCCGATCAGCTTCGACTACCAGCAACGCTTCGATTTCGATGGCCTGAAAGGCCGGCTGCTGTCGTCGTCCTACACGCCGCCGGCCGGCGACCCGGCGCGCGCGCCGCTGCTGGAGGCGCTGCGCAGCCTGTTCGACCAGCACCAGCAGGACGGTCAGGTGGCGTTCGGCTACGACACCCGCGCCTGGATCGCCCGGCTCAGGCCCTGACGGCAGCCGGATCGGCGTGCAGCTGCAGCAGCCGTTCGCGCAGCCAGCGATTGCCCGGGTCCTGATGCTGGCGGGTGTGCCAGAACAGGTTGATGGCGATGTCCGGCAAAGTGGCGGGATGCGGCAGCGCCACCAGCCCGAACGGCGCGGTGACGGTTTCGGCGAAGCGCGCCGGCACCGTCGCGATCATGTCGCTGGCTGCCAGGATGTGGCCGACGGCGACGAAGTGCGGCACCCGCAGCCGCACGCGGCGCGCGATCTTCTGGCGGTCCAGCAGCGCATCGACGCGGCCGTGGCCGGTGCCGGCCGACATCACCACCACATGCTCGGCGGCGGCGAAGGCGTCGAGCGTCAGCGGCGCCCGGCTCAGCGGATGGTCGCGGCGCATCAGGCAGACATAGCGCTGTGAGAACAGCGGCCGCTGGAAGAACGCTGCCTTCAGCTGCGGCAGCAGGCCGATCGCCAGATCGACCTGGCCCGCCTCCATCGCATCGCGCAGGTTGATCGCCGTGTTGCGTACCGTGCTGATGGTCAGCTGTGGCGCTTCGCGGCTCAGCATCTCCATCAGCGCCGGCAGGAAATAGATCTCGCCGATGTCGGTCATGCCGATCGTGAACGCGCGATCGGCGGTCGCCGGGTCGAACGCGGCGCGCTGATTCACCGCCCTATGCAGCAGGCTCAGGGCGTTGGCCACCGGCTCGGCCAGCGCTTCCGCGAACGGGGTCGGTTCCATGCCGCGCGAGGTGCGCCGGAACAGCTCGTCGCCGAGCAGCCGGCGCAGCCGCCCGAGCGCATTGCTGACCGCCGGCTGCGTCAGACCCAGCGATTCGGCGGCCCGCGACACGCGGCGTTCGGCCATCAGCTGACGGAACACGACCAGCAGGTTCAAGTCGATCTGGTGCAGGTCCATGGCATTCCCATCAATCACAAACGTGATGTTATGTATTCAGAACATTCTATTGGTTGATAACGCAAGCACCGTGATGATGGCGCCGCCGTTCGCTTCCGCCCCATGACCAGGCCCCGCCCCGCCGATGACCGACGCCCGCCGCGCCTACTACGACCGAATTGCCGCCCACGGCCTGACGCCGCTGTGGGAAGTGCTCGGCGCACTGGTGCCGCCGTCGCCGCGTTCGCCGGTGCAGCCGGCGATCTGGCGCTATGCCGAGCTGCGCGAGCAGGTTATGGAAGCCGGCCGGCTGATCACGGCCGAAGAAGCGGAGCGGCGGGTGCTGATCCTCGAAAACCCGGGTCTGCGCGGCCAGTCGGCGATCACCCAGTCGCTGTACGCCGGCCTGCAGCTGATCCTGCCGGGTGAAGTGGCGCCGGCCCATCGCCACACGCAGTCTGCGCTGCGGCTGGTGCTTGACGGCGAAGGTGCCTACACGGCGGTGGACGGCGAACGCACGACGATGCGGCGCGGCGATTTCATCATCACGCCGGCCTGGACCTTCCACGATCACGGCAATGACAGCGCCCAGCCAGTGGTCTGGCTCGACGGGCTCGACATCCCCACGGTGCGCTTCCTCGACGCCGGCTTCGCCGAGAAGGCCGCCGCCCACCAGCAGCCGGTGACGCGCCCGGAAGGCGATGCGCTGGCCCGCTACGGCGCCAACCTGCTGCCGATGGATTACCAGCCGGCGCCGGCCGACCCGACCCGGGTGTTCGTCTATCCGCATGCGAAGACGCGCGCTTCACTGCAGGCGATCGCCGCCGGAGGCAACCCCGATCCGCACCTCGCGCACAAGCTGCGCTACGTCAATCCGGCGACCGGCGCGTCGCCGATGCCGACCATCGCCGCGTTCACGCAAGCCATCCCGGCCGGCTTCGAGACCCGCCGCCTGCGCAGTACCGACGGCACGATCCACGTCTGCCTCGAAGGCGGCGGCGAGGCCGAGATCGCCGGCCAGACGTACCGCTTTGCCGAAAACGATGTCTTCGTCGTGCCGTCCTGGCATCCGCTTCGACTGCGCGCCGACCGCGACACGATGCTGTTCAGCTTTTCCGACCGTCCGATCCAGCAGGCGCTGGGGTTGTGGCGCGAAGAACGGCTTTGATTCCACTGCCGCCATCCACTGCCATGACCTACGCCATTCCCGCCCCCCAGCCGCGCAGCCTGAGCATCGCCGGCATAGCTGACCGTTTCCCGGTCAACCGCATCTTCTGTGTCGGCCGCAACTACGCCGCCCATGCCCGCGAGATGGGCCGCGATCCGGATCGCGAAGCGCCGTTCTTCTTCATGAAGCCGGCGCAGGCGGCGGTCGATGCCAGCCTGCCGGCGATCATTCCGTATCCGCCGCGCACCGCGAATTTCCATCACGAGATCGAACTGGTGGTGGCGATCGGCAAGGGCGGTGCCGACATCGCGGTCGAGACCGCGCTCGATCACGTCTACGGCTACGCGGTCGGTCTGGACATGACTCGCCGCGACCTGCAGCTCGACGCCCGCGACAAGGGCCGGCCCTGGGAGTTCGGTAAATCCTTCGCGCAGTCGGCGCCGATCGGCGCGATCCACCGCGCCGCCGACATCGGCCATCCGGAACACGCGGCGATCGCGCTGAGCGTCAACGATCAGGCCCGGCAGTCGTCGGACATCGACAAGCTGATCTGGTCGGTCGCCGAGTCGATCGCCCAGCTGTCGATGTTCGATGCGCTGGAGCCGGGCGATCTGATCATGACCGGCACGCCGGAAGGCGTGGCGGCCGTGCTGCCGGGCGATCGGATGGTCGGCTCGATCGCCGGGCTCGGCCGGATCGACGTGCGGGTCGCGAACTGACCACCACAACAACGACAACGAACGAGGAGTCGGAGCATGGCCCATTACGTCCTGATTCACGGCGCCTGGCACGGCGGCTGGTGCTGGCGCGAGGTCGCGAAAACCCTGCGTGCCGCCGGCCACACGGTGTTCACGCCGAGCCTGACCGGCAATGGCGAAAGCCGCCATCTGGGCTGCGAGCGCATCACGCTGGAAACCCATACCCGCGACGTGCTCGGCTTGATCGCCGCCGAGGAACTGAACGAAGTGATTCTGGTCGGCCACTCGTACGGCGGCATGGTGATCACCTCGGCAGCCGATCGCTGTGCGGAGCGGATCAAGCGGCTGGTCTATCTCGATGCCTTCGTGCCGACCCACGGCGAGAACCTGGCCGACTGCATCCGCCGCAACCTGCCGAAGGAGGCCGCGGACATCTTCATCGGCCACTTCCATCAGGCGCGTGATCATGACGGCCTGATTCCGCCGATTCCCGGCGCGCTGTTCGGCCAGACGCCGGCGACCACCGAATGGATGGAGCGGCAGTGCAACGCGCAGTCGCTGGCCACCTTCCAGTGGCCGGTGCTGCTGAGCGGCGCGGCCGCTGCCATTCCGCGCAGCTACATCGTGGCCGACCACTGGCAGCCGAGCCCGTTCCAGGCCGAAGCCGCGCGCTACGCCAACGCGCCGGGCTGGACGCTCGATCGTCTGGCCGGCGGCCACTGCCTGATGATGGACAGCCCGGCCGAACTGTCCGCCGTGCTGGCGCGGCTGGCCTGAGCGCATCGCGATGAACGCGCCGATTGCCCTTGCCGAACTGACGGCGGCGCCGATGAACTGGGAGCGCGGCACCAGCCGCATCCCGTTCGCGGTCTACAACGATCCGGCGCTGCACGCGCGGGAACTGCAGCGCTTCTTCTACGAAAAGCACTGGTGCTACGTCGGGCTGGAAGCGGAAATCCCCAAGCCGGGCGACTACAAGCGCACCGAGATCGGCGAGCGTTCGGTGATCCTGGTGCGCGCGCTCGACGGGGCGATCCATATCGTCGAGAACGCCTGCGCGCATCGCGGTGTGGCTTTCTGCCGCGCGCGCCATGGCAATGCGCAGGCCTTCGTCTGTCCGTACCACCAGTGGAATTACGCGCTCGACGGCCGCCTCAGAGGCGTGCCGATGCGCCACGGCGTCAAGCGTGATGGCGTGGTGCAGGGCGGCATGCCGGCCGATTTCAACTTCGCCGAGCACGGCCTGACCCGGCTCAAGGTCGCGGTGCGCGGCGGTGTGGTGTTCGCCAGCTTTGATCACGATGTGGAGTCGTTCGAGGACTTCGTCGGCCCCGAGGTGCTGCGCTACTTCGATCGCCTGTTCGATGGCCGCAAGCTCAACATCCTCGGCTACAACCGCCAGCGCATTCCGGGCAACTGGAAGCTGATGCAGGAAAACATCAAGGACCCGTATCACCCGGGCCTGCTGCACACCTGGTTCGTGACCTTCGGCCTGTGGCGCGCCGACAACCGCGCGCAGATGGTCATGGATGCGCGCCACCGCCACGCGGCGATGATCTCGACGCGCGGCAATGCCGGCGCCGTGACCGAGGTGTCGCGGGTCTCGAGCTTCAAGCAGACGATGCAGCTCAACGACGCGCGCTTTCTCGACATCGTCCCCGAGCCCTGGTGGAACGGCCCGACGGCGGTGATGACCACGCTGTTCCCGAGCGTGATCCTGCAGCAGCAGGTCAACAGCGTGTCGACCCGGCAGATTGTCCCTGATGGCCACGGCCATTTCGATTTCGTCTGGACCCACTTCGGCTTCGAGGACGACACGCCGGAGATGACCCAACGGCGTCTGCGGCAGGCCAACCTGTTCGGGCCGGCCGGTTTTGTGTCGGCCGACGACGGCGAGGTCATCGAGTTCTCGCAGGAAAGCTTCGAGGCCAGGCCTGCGCATCGCACGCTCGTGGAACTCGGTGGCGATGAGGTCGCGGATACCGATCACATGGTCACCGAAACGCTGATCCGCGGCATGTACCGCTACTGGCGCGAGGTCATGGGTCGATGAGTGCCGCGCCGGGATCAGCCATCTGTTTCGAGGACTGGCAGGCGCTGGTCCAGCTTTACGCCGACTACGCGCACGTCGTCGATGCCGGCCTCTGGGAGCAGTGGCCGGAGTTCTTCACCGAGGACTGCGTCTACCGGGTGCAGCCGCGCGAAAACCACGAGCGTGGCTTTCCGCTGGCGACCCTGAGCTTCGAAAGCAAGGGCATGCTGAAGGACCGCGCCTACGGCATCCGCGAGACGCTGTTCCACGACCCCTACTACCAGCGCCATGTGGTTGGCCTGCCGCGCCTGCTGGAGGCCGGGGAAGGACGCTTCGAGGTGGAAGCGAACTACGCGGTGTTCCGCACCAAGCTGAGCCAGCTGAGCACGGTCTACAACGTCGGCCGCAGTCTTGATGTCGTGGTGCGCACCACGGATGGCCTCAAGTTCGCGCGCCGCGAATTCATCTACGACAGCGAGATGATTCCGAACTCGATGATCTATCCGCTCTGAGCCGGCCAGCGGCCGGCGGCGCGCTTCAGCCGGCGGCCGTCGCCGCCGTTGCAGCCATCTGGCGGATGCGCTCGACCATCGCGTAGAAGCCGTTGCGGCGGTTCATCGACAGATGGCTTTCCAGCCCCAGCTGCGCGAACGCGGCCTTGATGTCGGTGTCCAGCACTTCGCGCGCGGTGCGGCCGTCGGTCAGCGCCAGGATCAGCGCGATCAGGCCCTTGACGATATGGGCATCGGAATCGCCCCGCAGGTGCAGGCGCTGCTCGGCGTCGACATCGCCGGCCAGCCAGACCTGGCTCATGCAGCCGCGCACCTTGTGCGCCTCGTCGTGTTCGGCTTCCGGCATGTCCGGCAGCTTGCGGCCCAGTTCGATCAGGTAGCGGTAACGCTCCTCCCAATCGCCGAGCATGTCGAAGGTGTCGATCAGGTCCTGCAGGGCGGGGTTGTCTGCTGTGCTCACGCGTCCGGAATTCATGTTCTTTCGTTCCCTGCCTATGTTACGGGCAACTGCCGGCCCGGGCGGCTGTCTTTCGGGCAGGCTCGCAGGAGTGACCCCATGCTGATTCGCAGTACACCACCGTTTCCCATTGCGCCGTCGGAGATCACGCCCGAGGCGGTTCATGCCGATCGGCGCCAGTTTCTGGCGCGCCTCGGCCTGGCGGGCGCCGGTCTGGCGCTGACCGGTTGCGGCGAGGCCGCACCACCGGCCGCCAGCGCCGCCCCGGCGGCGGCCGAACTGCCGGCGCTCGCCGTCGGCCAGAAGCGCAACTTCGCCGGTGACGAGACGCCGAGCCGCTATCAGGACATCACCGAGTACAACAACTACTACGAGTTCGGCACCGACAAGTCCGAACCGGCCCGCAACGCCGGTTCCCTGCGGACACGGCCGTGGACGGTGATGGTCGACGGCGAATGCGAAGCGCCGGGTCCGCTCGATCTCGACGCGCTGCTCAAGCCGCACGCGCTGGAGGAGCGCATCTACCGCCTGCGCTGCGTCGAAGCCTGGAGCATGGTGGTGCCGTGGGTCGGCTTTCCGCTGGCTGATCTGCTGAAGCGCTTCAAGCCGACGTCCAAGGCGAAGTTCGTGCAGTTCTTCTCGCTGGCCGACGAGCAGCAGATGCCGCTGATCAAGCGTGGCGTGCTGCCCTATCCGTACCGCGAAGGCCTGCGCATCGACGAGGCCCTGCATCCGCTGGCCTTCGTCGCGGTCGGACTGTACGGCCGGGTGCTGCCGAACCAGAACGGCGCGCCGATCCGCGTGATCACGCCGTGGAAGTACGGCTTCAAGGGCGCGAAGTCGATCGTCCGCATCCACTTCACCGAACGCCAGCCGGAAACCACCTGGAACGCGATCGGCGCGTCCGAGTACGGCTTCTACGGCAACGTCAATCCGGACGTGGACCACCCGCGCTGGAGCCAGGCCAGCGAGCGGCGGCTCGGCGAGCTGCGCCGCCGGCCGACCCTGATGTTCAACGGCTATCCCGAGGTCGCGCCGCTGTACGCCGGCATGGACCTGCGCCGTTATTACTGATGTCGGCTGCGGCGCGACTGCGGCTGGCGCGGCTGCTGGTCTGGGCCGGCTGTCTGGCGCCGCTGGTGCTGCTTGGCCTGCGCACGCTGCACGGTGCGCTCGGCGCCAATCCGATCGAGTTTCTGGAACGCGCGCTCGGCGACTGGTCGCTGCGCCTGCTGCTGCTGAGCCTGGCGATGACGCCGCTGCGCAGCTTCAGCGGCTGGCTCTGGCCGCTGAAGCTGCGCCGCACGGTTGGCCTGTGGGCCTATGCCTACATCTGCCTGCATGTCGCGGTCTACATCGTCTTCGACCTCAACATTCTCGAACCGGCGCTGGCCCTGGCCCAGCTGGCCGAGGACCTGGTCAAGCGGCTTTACATCACCGCCGGCTTCGCCGCCTGGCTGTTCCTGCTGCCGCTGGCGATCACCTCGACCGACGGCTGGCAGCGGCGGCTCGGCCGACGCTGGAAAACACTGCACCGGCTCGTCTATCCGGCTGCCGCGCTGGGCGTGCTGCACTACGTCTGGCTGGTCAAGAAGGACCTGCGCGAGCCGCTGGTATACGCGGCGATCCTTGCGGTTTTGCTGCTCTGGCGCTGGCCTTGGCCGAAAGTGCGCAGCGCTATACTCCGCGCCCATTCCGTTTCCCCAGCCTCCCCTCGTGACCAGACCCTCCGGTAGAGCCCCCGACCAGCTGCGCGCCGTCACCATCGAGCGCCAGTTCACGCGCCATGCCGAAGGCTCGGTGCTGGTGGCGTTCGGCGACACCCGGGTGCTGTGCACGGCCAGCATCGAGGAGCGCGGCCCGGCCTGGAAGAAGGACGGCGGCTGGCTGACCGCCGAGTACGGCATGCTGCCGCGCTCGACCCACACCCGCTCCAAGCGCGAAGCCGCGCAGGGCAAGCAGAACGGTCGCACCCAGGAAATCCAGCGCCTTATCGGCCGCAGCTTGCGTTCGGTGCTCGATCTCGATGCGATGGCCGGCATCACCATCACCATCGACTGCGACGTGCTGCAGGCCGACGGCGGCACCCGCACCGCCAGCATCACCGGTGGCTATGTCGCACTGGTCGACGCCGTCGCCCACCTGCGCAAGATCGGCAAGCTCAAGCGCGATCCGCTGCACGGCCAGGTGGCGGCGGTGTCGGTCGGCATCGTCAACGGCGTCGCCGTGCTCGACCTCGACTACCCGGAAGACTCCGGCTGCGAGACCGACATGAACGTGGTCATGAACGAAGCCGGCGGCTTCATCGAAGTGCAGGGCACCGCCGAAGGCCACGCCTTCCGTCGCGACGAACTCGACGCAATGCTGGCGCTGGCACAGAAGGGCATCGCCGAACTCTGCGTCGCGCAGCGGGCGGCGCTGGGCGGTTGATCCAGGGCGCGCGTCATGGCTGATCTGGTGCTTGCCAGCCGCAACCGCAAGAAGCTCGTCGAACTCGAAGCGCTGCTGGCGCCGCTCGGTTACCGGCTGCGGCTGGTGTCGGAGTTCAGTGATGTCGAGCCGGAGGAAAGCGCGCCGACCTTTGTCGAGAACGCGCTGATCAAGGCGCGCCACGCGGCGCGTGTTTCCGGTCTGCCGGCGATTGCCGACGATTCGGGGCTGGAAGTGGCGGCCCTGGGTGGGGCGCCCGGCGTGCATTCGGCGCGTTATGCCGGCCGCCACGGCGACGATGCCGCCAACAACGCCAAGCTGCTGGCAGCGCTGGCCGGTGTCGCGGACGACCAGCGTGGCGCCCGTTTCATCTCGGTGCTGGCACTGCTGCGCCACGCCGATGACCCGGTGCCGCTGATCGCCTTCGGTGCCTGGCCAGGACAGATTCTGGACGCACCGCGCGGCCAGCGGGGTTTCGGCTACGACCCGCTGTTCCTCGATCCGGAAACCGGCCTGAGCGCCGCCGAGATGAGTGCCGAGGCGAAGAACGCCCGCAGCCACCGGGCGCGTGCGTTCGCGGCGCTGCTGGCGCAACTGCCGCAGCCGTGAGCTTCGATCCGGCGGCGATCCCGCTGGCGCTCTATCTGCATTTCCCGTGGTGCGTGCAGAAATGCCCGTACTGCGATTTCAATTCCCACGGCCTGCGCGGCGCCGTGCCGGAAGACGCCTATGTCGACGCGCTGATCCGCGATCTGGATTTCGAACTGGCGCAGCCCGAGCCGCGGCCGATCACGTCGATCTTCATGGGCGGCGGCACGCCGAGCCTGTTCTCGGGCCGGGCCATCGGCCGCGTGCTGGACGCCTTCGCCGCCCGGCTGCATTTCGCGCCGGACATCGAGATCACGCTGGAAGCCAATCCCGGCACCGTCGATGCGGGCAATTTCCGCGATTACCGCGCGGCCGGCGTCAACCGGCTGTCGATCGGCGTGCAGAGCCTCGACGACGCGATGCTGAAGCGGCTGGGCCGCATCCACGGCCATGGCGACGTGGTGAAGACCGTCGACATCGCCCGCCGCGCCGGCTTCGACAACCTCAATCTGGACCTGATGTACGCACTGCCGCAGCAGACTGAAGCCGAAGCGACGGCCGACCTGCGCGCGGCGATCCGGCTTGCGCCCGAGCACCTGAGCTACTACCAGCTGACCTTGGAGCCGAACACCGCGTTCGCGGCGCAGCCGCCACCGCTGCCGGACGATGACAGCGCCTGGATCATGCAGCTGGCCGGTCAGGCCCTGCTGGCCGATGCCGGTTACGTGCAGTACGAGGTGTCGGCCTACGCGACGGCTGGCCGCCAGTGCCGGCACAACCGCAACTACTGGCAGTTCGGCGATTACCTCGGCATCGGCGCCGGCGCCCACGGCAAGCGAACATTCGCCGATGGCATCGAGCGGCGCGCCCGCCACAAGTTGCCGCGCAGCTTCCAGTCCGGTGCCGGCAGCGCCGGCGCGATCCAGGAGCAGCGCCGTCTCGATGCCGCCGAATTGCCGTTTGAATTCGTCATGAATGCGCTGCGGCTGAACGAGGGCTTCACCGCCGAACTTCTGGAATCCCGCACCGGCCTGACGTTCGCCGCGCTCGCCGACACGCTGTCGGCGCTGGCCGCCAAAGGGCTCGTCGAGCAGGTCAATGGCCACCACCGGCCGACCTCCCTCGGGCGCGCGCATCTGAATACACTGATCGCCGAATTTCTCTAGCTCACTGTCCGCCCGACCATGCGCGAAGACGTTGAAGTCATCTGCCCGGCCTGCCACGAAGCGATTCCGCTGACCGTCAATCCGGCCAAGGGTTCGAAGACCTGGGAGGAGGAATGCTGCGTCTGCGACACGCCGATGACCGTGCGCCTGATCGTCGACGAGGACGACGAGTACACGGTGGAGGTCGAGGAAGTCAGCGAGGCGGAACCGGACGCCAAGGACGCCGACGGGCTCGAGGAAACGCGTGTCACCTGCCCGGCCTGCTGGGAGGAAATTCCGCTGATCGTCGATCTGTCGGCCGGCTCGCAGACCTATTCCGAGGACTGCTCGGTGTGCTGCCGGCCGATGACGGTGCGGGTCTGGGTGTCGGACGAAGGTGACGAGCACACCGTTGACGTCGAGGCCGAGAGCGACTGACGGACGGCGGTTTCGCGGCTTGCCGTTCGCAAGCGGCTTCTTTACACTCCGCGTCCCTTTGCCCGAGCCGATCCGTCCGGGCTGCAAATTCCGAGAGATCGCAATGAAGCCCGACATCCACCCGAACTACGTCGCCATCAACGTCAACTGCAGCTGTGGCAATACGTTCGCCACGCGTTCGACGGTCGGCCGTGATCTGCAGATCGAAGTCTGCTCGAAGTGCCACCCGTTCTACACGGGCAAGCAGAAGGTGGCCGACGTCGGTGGCCGCATCGACAAGTTCCGCAAGCGTTACGCCGGCGCCGCTGCCTGAGACCAAGCCGCAGGCAGCACGTCTGCCGCGCTTGAAAAAGCCGCCTTCGGGCGGCTTTTTCGTTTTTCGGGCAGGAAAATCGTCGATCGGAACGATCCGCCTGCAGTCCGCGCTCGCCGAAAGGTGGGGAAAATCGTTATGCTTCACCGACTCGCCGGGATATCCCCCAAGACCTTTCCGCCGCCTCAGGGCGTGCAGACGTGGAATTGCGCGGATTGAATGCGGCACTGCACATTTTTTGCGGGGCATACAGCGTGATGTCCCCACGGTCCGACGGAGATGATGCGATGACGACGCCTAGCTACAGCCTGATCAACAACGAGACCGGCGAAAAGGTCGACCTGCCGGCCGTCAAAGGCACGCTGGGTCCGGTTGGCCTCGATGTCGGCAAGGTCTACGACAAGCTGGATCTGTTCACCTACGATCCGGGCTTCACGTCGACCTGCTCGACCAAGAGCGCCATCACCTACATCGACGGCGACAAGGGCATCCTGCTGTATCGCGGTTATCCGGTCGACCAGCTGGCGCAGCACTCGACGTTCATCGAGGTCGCCTACCTGATCCTGCACGGCGAGCTGCCGACCAAGACTCAGCTCGATGCCTTCGAGGCCTCGATCCGCCGTCACACGATGATCAATGAGTCGCTGCGCGGCTTCTTTGACGGCTTCAACTACGACGCCCATCCGATGGCGATGCTGACCGGCATCGTCGGCAGCCTGTCGGCGTTCTATCACGACACCACCAACAACAAGGATCCGAAGCACCGCGAGATCTTCGCGCACCGGATGATCGCCAAGATCCCGACGATCGCGGCGGCCGCGTACAAGAAGTACTTCGGCCAGCCGTTCATGTACCCGAAGAACAACCTCGACTACTGCTCGAACCTGCTGCGCATGATGTTCGCGGTGCCGGCCGAGGAGTACGAGGTGAACCCGGTCGCCGCCAAGGCGCTCGACGTGCTGTTCATCCTGCACGCCGATCACGAGCAGAACGCCTCGACTTCGACGGTGCGCCTGGCCGGTTCGACCGGCACCAACCCGTACGCGGCGATCGCTTCCGGCATCGCGGCGCTGTGGGGTCCGGCGCACGGCGGCGCCAACGAAGCCGTGCTGAAGATGCTCGAAGAGATCGGCGACGTGAAGAAGGTGCCGGACTTCATGGCCAAGGTGAAGGACAAGAACTCGGGCGTCCGCCTGATGGGCTTCGGCCACCGCGTCTACAAGAACTTCGACCCGCGCGCGACGATCATCCGCGAGCAGTGCCACAAGGTGCTCAAGGAGCTGAAGATCAACGATCCGCAGCTGGAACTGGCGATGAAGCTCGAAGAGATCGCGCTGAACGACGACTACTTCCGCGAGCGCAAGCTGTACCCGAACGTCGATTTCTACTCCGGCATCATCTACAAGGCGCTCGGCATCCCGGTGAACATGTTCACCCCGATGTTCGCGATCGCCCGGACCGTCGGCTGGGTCGCGCACTGGAGCGAGATGACCGCCGAGCCGGGTGGCGTCAAGATCGGCCGTCCGCGCCAGGTCTACACCGGCGCCCCGGTTCGCGACTACGCGCCGATTTCCTCGCGCTGATCCGCACCCGCATCACGAAAAAGCCCGCCGACCGGCGGGCTTTTTCGTGACGACGCCCGTGTGCGCCTGCGCAGTGCGCGCCGAAACGGGCGTGCTGGGTGCCTGATGCCTACGGCGTCCGGATCGGGCATTCCGGTGCGAAGGCAGCGTCGAGCCGCGCGCGCAGCACCGGCAGCGGACAGGCGCCGTCGATCTCCTGAGCGGCGCAGCCTGGCACGTGCAGCAGCAGCTCGCCGGGCGGTGTTGCGCGATCGTGCTTCACGTCGCCGCGCATCTGCACCAGCGTCTGGTACCAGAGCTTCAGGCGCACATAGGCCTGGCCCCGGGCATCGCGCAGGCGCTCGAATGCCAGCGTCGTGCCGGGCGCGGCGTCGTCCGGCTGCCCCGGCAGGGTCCAGTCGATGCCGAGCAGGCCCGACATGCCGGCCAGATGCTGGTCGCGGCCCATGAACAGCACCAGACGCGCCGCCTTGCCGTTGTCGACCGAACCATCGAGCTCGGCCAGCACGGCGCGGCCGAGCGAGGTCATGTGGCGCGCCGCCAGGTACGGCGGCTTGCGGGTCAGCGCGAGGAACAGGTTGCGCGGCGGCGCCAGTTCGAAGAGTGCCTCCGGGGTTGTGGCCTCGCCCCAGGCGATCTCGTCTTCCGGCCGGCCGTCGGCATAGGCGAGCAGGAAGTTTTCGCTGATGGTTGCGGCGCGCGCGATGCCGCCCTCGAGCTTCGGCCCGTCCGGGGATTCGCCGAGCAGGTTGGCAACGCCGTCGAGGCCGCAGGACGAGGCACCGTCGGCACAGCCCGCCACGCTGCGGACGCGCAGCAGTGCCTGCAGCTGGCGCAGCGCCGGCCGGACCTTGGCCGAGGCCGCATCCAGATCGCCGCCGGCCGCCTTGCTGACTGCTTTCAGCGCCAGCCCGGCCTTGATCGGGCAGGTGCCGGCGCCCACCGGGTTGAACAGCGGATCGGGCGCCGTCTGCGGCGCGAACGCGACCTTGAGATCACAGCCGGGCGCCAGTCCGTCGAGCACCGCCTGACCGCTCAGCGGAATGCGCGCCGCCGCATTGTCCGCCCAGTTGGTGATGGCGCCGGACGCCGGACAGCCGCTGGCCGGCAGCAGGCCGGCGTCGGCGTAATGCAGGCGATACCAGCCGCCGAGCGAGCGCAGCAGCGATTCCCCGCGCGCCGTCAGCAGCCCCGGCCCGACCGGCCAGGCCGGCCAGGGGCGGCTGGCCGACTTCGCCAGCTGCTCCGGCGTCTGGTTCGGCGAGCGCAAGCCGTGGCGCATCAGCAGCACGGACTTGTCCAGCGTCAGTGCCGGCGGGGCGGCGGCCGCAGTTGCGGTCGCGCACGGGGTGACCGCCAGCACGGAAACCAGCAGGCCGAGTGCGGCGAGCGTGGTGGGCAGCACACGGATAGCTTTCACGGCGGATCGGGATCGAAGGAGGGACGGGGATTCAGCGACGGCGGCTGCCGCCAGCCAGCGAGCCGAGCAGGCCGCGCAGCAACTGGCGGCCGACTTCCCGGCCGACCTGCGAACCGACGCTGCGCACGACGCTCTTGGCGGCGGCCTCCAGCACTGATTCCCGATTGGATGGCCGCGCTGCGGCGGGCCGCTTGTCGGCTGGAGGCGCAGGCGGCTGGGCGCTGCCCTGGTCCCACCAGCCACTGCCGGCGGAGGCAGTGGCCGCCGGCGGCGCAGCGCTGGCTTCGGCCGCTGCCGTGGCGCGGGCGTTGAGCTTTTCGTAAGCCGATTCGCGATCGACCGGCGTGTCGTACTTGGCACCGACCGGGCTGCGGCCGCGCACCAGCTTGCGTTCGTCGGCGCTGATGGCGCCGATCCGCGAGCGCGGTGGCCGGATCAGCGTGCGTTCGACGATGCCGGGCACGCCGCCGTCGCCGAGGCAGGACACCAGCGCCTCGCCGACGCCGAGCTGCTGGATCACCTCGGTCACGTCGAGTTTCGGGTTCGGCCGGAAGGTTTCGGCCGCCGCCTTCACCGCTTTCTGGTCGCGCGGCGTGAAGGCGCGCAGCGCGTGCTGCACGCGGTTGCCGAGCTGGCCGAGCACGTTGTCCGGCAGATCCAGCGGGTTCTGGGTGACGAAGTAGACGCCGACGCCTTTCGAGCGGATCAGCCGCACCACCTGCTCGACCTTCTGCACCAGCGCCTTCGGCGCATCGGTGAACAGCAGATGCGCTTCGTCGAAGAAGAACACCAGCTTGGGCCGGTCGAGATCGCCGGCCTCCGGCAGCCGCTCGAACAGCTCCGACAGGAGCCACAGCAGGAAGGTCGAGTACAGCGCCGGCTTCTGGTACAGCAGGTCGGCGGCCAGGATGTTGATCACGCCCCGGCCGGTCATGTCCTGGCGCATCAGATCGTCGAGATCGAGCGCCGGCTCGCCGAAGAAGCTTTCCGCGCCGCCGGCCTCCAGCGCGATCAGGCCGCGCTGGATCGCGCCGATCGAGGCCTTCGAGATCAGGCCGTAGTCCGGGCCGAGCGTCTTGGCGTTCTCGGCGACGTGATTGAGTGCGGCCTTCAGATCCTTCAGATCAAGCAGCAGCAGGCCCTGGTCGTCGCAGTACTTGAACACCAGCTGCAGCACCGCTTCCTGCACCTCGCTCAGGCCCAGCAGTCGCGCCAGCAGCAGCGGGCCGAGATCCGACACCGTGCCGCGCAGCGGATGGCCCTGGGCGCCGAAGACATCCCAGAACACCACCGGGTAGACGGTCGGCGCGTAGTTCGTCAGGCCGACGTGAGCCGCCCGCTCGACCAGCTTCGGCGCCGCATTGCCGGCCATCGACAGGCCCGACAGATCACCCTTGATGTCGGCGGCGAACACCGGCACGCCAAGGTCGGAAAAGCCTTCGCAGAGGCTTTGCAGGGTCACCGTCTTGCCGGTGCCGGTGGCACCGGCGATCAGGCCGTGGCGATTGCCGTAGCGGGCCAGCAGCCACTGCTGGGGGCTGTCGGCGTCGGCACCGCGGCCGATGAGGACACTGGATTCCATGAGCGGGATTCGGCAGGAAAGGGCCGCTAGCTTCAGCGGCCCGCGCGGCGCTGACAACCCCGCCGGCCGCGGCCCGGCGACCGCGCCCTCGAAGCCCGGAATGCCCGGACTTCGGGGGCGCGTGCGGTTCCGTCGCCGCTTTCGCCGATGCGCCTGTAGTGCCGCTCAGCGGCGCAGCAGCCCGAGCCCCGAGCAGCTGTTGTCTTCGGTGTCGGCGGTCGGCAGCACGTCGTCGATCCAGCGGGTGATCAGCGCCGCCGCTTCGCCGTGGGTGACGCTGCGCGCGACCGGTGGCATCCGCACGCCGGCTTCGCTGGAGCCCACGCGGAACGGCAGGATCGAGGTCCCGGCATCGCGCGGCACGATGTCGTAGCGGCGGCCTTCCCCGGAGCCCCGGCCGGCGGCGATCGGCCGCTTGCAGATGCCGTAGCGCACGTCGACCGGCCGGAACGAATCGAGGAACAGGCCGGAGTTGGCGGCCGATCCGCCGCCGCTGTGGCAATGCACGCAGTTCACTTCCAGGTAGGCGCGGACGCGGTGATGCAGGTCCTGATCGGAGCCGGGCAGGTCGCCGGCATCGCCCGGCACGTTGAAGCGCGGCAGCTTCTCGATCGCCGACAGATCGGCCGGCAGGCCGCTCAGCAGGCCGCGCTGGCTCAGGTACTGCAGCTGGTTCTGGACCGTGCCGTCCGGGTAGCGATGCGCCTTGTTGAGGTTGCGCGCCTTCGGGCCGATCGGCGCCGCGCCGGCTTCGCGGTCATCGTTGCCATGGCAGGTGACGCAGCTCAGCGCTGCCGGGATCGTGTAGCGCGGCACCGCACCGGTGTAGCGCAGGCGCTTGCCGTTGCTGCCGACCACTTCCGGATCGGGATCGACGTAGTCGTAGCGGACGCTGGCCGTGCCGCCCTCGACGTGCAGCTCGGCGACCCGGCTGCCGTCGCCGAGCGTGCGCCAGATATACGGCAGGCCAACCCAGGTCGGGCCGGTGGCGGTCTGGCGGCGGATCAGCAGCCGGGTTTCCACCACGTTCTCGGCGTTGCCGGCCTTGAACGAAAAGCTCTTCGCGATCACCGTGCCGACCGGGAAATCGAAGGTCGCCACCACGCCGTGGCTGGTCCGATCGCGATAGCTCGCCGGCTGGCCCTCGGGCAGGAACAGGAAGCGGTACTTGGTGGAGTAGTCGCTGAACAGCGCCGTGTTGAGGTCGTACTCCACGCCCTGCACGGGCCGCGTGCGCGGGTCGGCGGGGTTGGCGAACAGGCCGTACTGGTCAAGCCGCGGGCAGTTGTAGGCCAGTGCCGCGCGGTTGACCTGCCCCGGACGGCCGCCGCTGCAGGCCGCCTGCACTTCGGCGTCGGACGGCCGGCGGTCGCCGTTGGCCGGGTCCGGCACGAACGGCAGCTGCAGCCTCGGCGCCGGCCGTGCCGGCAGCTGGCAGCGGTGCGGACGGAGGTCGGTCGACACCGGCTTCAGCAGGTCCAGCGCCAGCTGGCCTGGCTCGCTGGTGCTCAGCCGGGCATTGACGAACGGCGTGGCGAACGCGGTCAGCAGCCGGGTGCTGGTGAACTGGTTGTCTTCGGCGATGCACAGGCCGTTCTCGGGCAGCTTCAGCTGGCCGGCGGTGTTGAACTTCCAGGCGTTGTAGCGTGCCCCGCCGCAGTTCGGGCCGGGATCGTTCGGGCCGTAGTTCGGCCGGCCGCGCTCGTCGCTGCGGGCTTCGGTGCGGCCGGTCTCGTTCGGGTTCGGCTGGTTCAGCGGCACGCCGGCGGCATCCTTCGGATACTCGGTGCAGCCGTTCGGCGCATCGACGCTGCCGTCCCAGACGATGTGCGCGGAGCGGCCGTAGTTCTTCAGCTTCAGCAGCAGCGGCAGCAGCGAAGCCTCGCCGCGCTGCGGGCTCGGCAGCTGCAGGGTGCCGCCGTTGTCGCGGAAGCGGTTGCCGTGGATCTCGATGCCTTCCGGGTAGAAGTCGTAGCGCAGGTCGGCTTCGTTGGGATCGATCAGCCCGTAGTTGACGATGCCGATGCCCATCGTGTCGTGGTCGCTGATCTCGTTGTCGCGGATCTCCAGCTGATCCGACGCCAGCACCAGCATGCCGGTGCCTTTCGGCACGCTGCCGACGATGTTCCCGGCCGGGGCGAAGTTGGGGAAGTTGTTGTTGTAGGCGCGGTTGCGGTGGACCAGGTTCTTCTCGCCGTACTGGGCCAGGCCCGGCAGGTCGAAGATCAGGAAGCCGCCGGTATTGTTGGTGGCGACGTTGTCGACGAACTCGGCGCGGTAGGTGTTCTCGAACTCGAAGCCGGCCACGTTGTACTCGGCGCGCGTGCGGCGAACGATGACGTCCGAGGTCTGGCCGACGTAGATGCCGGCATCGCTGGCGCCGAAGGCTTCGGAATCCTCGATCAGCACGTGCTGGCAGAGCACCGGATAGAGCCCGTAGGCGCCATGCCGGGTGCAGGAGTTCGGCGCGTCGAGGCGGGTCGAGCAGGTCTTGTAGTCCGACCACTGGGCGCGCACGTCGCGGAACGTCACGTAGCGGCTGCGGAACACGCGGATCGAGTTGCCGGGCGTGTCCTCCACCGTGAAACCCTGCATGACGATGCCGTCGGCGTGGCTGACGTTGAGCCCTTCGGCGGCATCGGAATTCTTGAAGCTCAGGATGGTCCGGTCACGGCCGGCCCCCTTGATGGTGATGCCGCGCTTGTTGTTCATGATCAGCCCGGTCGACAGGCTGAAGCGGCCGGCGCAGAAGGCGATCGTGTCGCCTTCGCGGGCGTCGAAGAAGGCCGTCAGCGCTTCGCGCGTGGCATTGGCGCCGGGACAGATCGTGTAGGTGCGGGCCACCGGTGCCGGCGTCGCTGCCGGTACCGCCTTGGCCACGGCAGCGGCGGCCACGGCCGGCGCGGCAAGATGGGCCGACCCGGCCGGCGGCAGCGCGCCGGCGGATTCCCCGCAGGCCGTCAGGAAGGCTGCCGTCGCAGCGAGCACGGCAACAAGGCCGGCGCGGCGCCGGCCGATGGTTCTGCGGATCATGCGGTTCTCCCCTGGTGGCCATCTTGTTGCGATGGCGCTTGTCGTATTCGGCGTGGATCGTCGCGCGCGGCGATCCACCGCCCAATGGTAAATACGACCCGCAGGGTTGACGCGGGGAGGTTCTGCGGCGCGTCAGCGCGCCGCGCGGCAGGCGGCGAAGATCTGTGCGGCGCGGTCGCCGGCCCGAATGCGGGCGCTGAAAACGGCGCGTGGGCAGCTGGTGGCCTGCGGGTTGTAGTCGCCGAGCACGGTCTGCGGATCGGCATCGGCCGGCACTGCGTTGATCGCGCCCGGGAAGTCCGGGAGGGCCAGCAGCTGGCGGACGATCAGCAGGCCGTTGTCGAGCAGCCCGGCGCTGGGCAGGTAGGAAAAGCCGTGCTGGGCATCGGCGCCGAGCGGCCGGCCGGCGAGGTCGCCGACCACGGCGTGGAAGTAGCCGCTGGCATCGATGGCGGCATCGCGGTCGGCGACGCAGGCGATCACCGTCTGCAGCAGGTGGCGGTTCTGGCACAGCGACCAGTAGCGGACATCCGGCACCACGGCGCCGCGTCGGCCCGGCACGCTTGGCGCGCGGAAGCGGACCAGTACCAGCTCGTCGCGGCGCTCGATCTTGGCCGACATGAAGCCGGCGTTCTGGTTGTAGACCACGCCGCTGCCCAGCGCCCGGCGCGGCTGGTAGACCTCGAAGCGGATGTCGCGGCCGGTCGAACCGGCCAGCAGGCCAGCGCCGGCCGGTGCGGCCTTCGCGCCGGCCGCAGGAGCCTCGCTCCCCTTGCTGCCATCCGGGCCGCCGTCGTTCAGAGAAGCCGGCGGCGCACTGTCGTTGCAGGCACTGCGCTCGAACAGGCCGTCCGGCGCCGGGCTGCCGTCGTCCTGCTGGTAGCGGATGCGCGGCAGCGGCACCAGACCGGTGGACAGGTAGGCGCGCAGGAATAGGTAGTTGCGGCCCAACGGCAGCCGGAGATCGCCGGCATACAGCGTGTTCGGAGCCGGCCTCGCCGGCTTGTCGGCGAACACCACGTAGACCGTGTACTGCCCGCCCGGGCGGACGGCCGGATCGATCCGGGTGATGCCGGCCAGCGGCGACTGGCTGCCGGGATTCGGCTGGATCTGGTAGTCAGCCAGTGCATCGATGGCGTCGAAGGCGCCACCGTACAACTGGTAGGAGAAGTAGCGCGATGCCAGGTAGACGCCGTCGATCCGCAGCCGCAGGCCGCGGGTGCGATTGTTGCGCGGCAGCGCCAGCCGGAAGTAGCGGGCATGGGTTTCCGGGTAGGCGGTGTTGCCGTTCGGCTCGGTCCAGCCGCAGCTGTCGTCGAGACGCTGTGCAGGGGCCTCGTCAGCGGCCTTGGCGGGAACAGGGGACAGCCCGAGCAGGGCCAGCAGGACGACGGTTGCAGCCGACCATCGTGACAACAGGGATGACAACACGGGCAAGCACTCCGGAAAGTCCGGTTCGGACCATACTTTCCAGCGTCGAAGCCGCTTCTACCTTGTGGAAATATGAATATTGTCGGTATCGAGACAATCGATGCCCGATCCGGCGTTTGCCAGCATCGGTGAGTGAAATCAGCGGTGGCCTGGTTGGCATCGAAATTTCATAAAATATTGAAATTAATTGTAAAATTGTTTGATATTCCGTTTCCTTTGCTGGTTCTGCCCCGGTTTGCATCTATCGTCAGAGCGGCATGCGAACCGGTGCGGAACCTAGAAAATATAAGAAATGGAGGATGAATCCAGGCTTTCGGAAGCCGGACCAGTCTCGTCCCGCTTTGCCAGGTCCGCCGCCAGCCGGCCGGTTCAGCGGCCTTCGACCCAGGCCAGCAGCAGCGTCCGTGCGGTGGCGGTCTGCCGCTCGAAGGCTCGCCGCGCCGGTCGGGCCTCGCCGTCGTGCCAGAGGATGGCTTCCTCGACGCTGGCGGCGCGGCCGTCGTGCAGCAGCAACAGCGGCGCCTTGGCCCTGGCGGCCGCCAGGCCCCACAGCGGCGCGGTGCGGAAGCGGGTCGGCTGCCGGCGGCCGGCCAGATCGCGGTCGGCCAGCGCCGGCCCGAGGTCGTGGCTGCGCAGGTCGGTCCAGGCGGTGATGGCGTCGATCCCGTCGATGCCGGCGACGGCCAGCTGCTCGCGATGGCAGCCGCTGCAGCCGGTGGCGATGAACAGCGCGCGGCCGGCCGCTTCGGCGTCGCCGGCCAGCGGCGCTTCGGCCGGCACCGGCAAGGCGCGCTGGAAAGCCAGCACGGCGTCGAAATCGGCATCCGCCAGCTCCGGCTCGCCGCCGTTCGGCGCGTCCCGGCAGCGGCGCTCGGCGGCGCCGCAGTCGTCGGCCGGCCGCAGCCGGCTGGTGATGCCCATCTCGTGGGCGTAGGCGATCGCGGTCTGCTCGGCCAGCGTCGGTACCGCCGCCTGCCAGCCGAAGCGGCCCGGCGACGGCAGCGGCACTGCTTCGAGCAGCGCCATGCCGAACACCGGCGGCGCGATGCGCGGGCGGATCACCGTGCGTTTCGGCAGCCGGCGCGCGGCCTCGGCGGTGAGCCGGTAGCGCGGCTGTCGCAGCTGCCACGGCTGGCCGTCCGGATAGCGGCCGCTGCGCCGCTCGAACCGCAGGCTCGCGCGACCCTCCGGCGGCACGCCTGGCAGCGCCTGGGCGTTCAGCACCGCGCCGAACGGCGGCGTGCTTCCGGCCGGCGCGCCGAGCTGGATCACCAGCGCCAGCGGCAGCGGCCCGTCGGCGATCGGGCCGCGCGCCCGGTGGCCGCTGTTGTGGCAGGCGTCGCAGCTGGCCGCGTTGTAGACCGGGCCGAGGCCGTCGATCGCCGCCGCGCCGGCAGTGCCGGCCACGACGTGATCGGTGTTGAACAGCGCCAGCCCGCGCTGCTGGCGGTGACGGCCATCGGCGTCCAGCGGCTGCAGCAGCGCCTGCGGATCGCCGCTGCCGGTGAAGGCGACTCGTGGCGTGACCGTGGCGACGGCGAGGCCCGGCAGCGCCGCCAGCAGCAGCCAGGCGACGCGCCGGTTCACGGCTCCGGCGTCACCGTGACGCCGACAGTGGCGTCGACCGCGCCGCTCAGCTGCAGCAGCAGCGGCCGCCCGGCCGGCAGCCGGTAGCGCACCAGCTTGCGCGGCGCGGCGCAGCCGCTGGCACCGTGGAAGTCGAGCGACGGCAGCAGCGTCGCGTCGTCGACGACGTCGACCCAGTGCGCCGACGACAGGGCGATGCGGTACTCGCCGTCCTTCGGCACCGTGAAACGCAGCAGGCCGCCGTGCGCGCCATCGGCCAGCTTCAGCTTGGCTGGCGGCAGCCGGTAGTCGACCGTGTCCTGCGCCGGCAGGCTGACCCGGGCGAGCCGCGCCAGCGGCAGCGTTGCGGCCGATGCTGCATCGCCGCCCGCCGTCAGCGCCGTGCCGTCGCTCTCGAACAGCGCCCGCTCGGCGGCGACGTTCCAGCGGAACGCCGTGCAGCCGCTGTCCGCGCCCTGCGCCAGCACCGGCGGCGCGACCAGCAGCGCCAGCAGCAGCGCCGCGCCGCCGGTGATCCGGTGCGCGTTCATTGCCCGGCACCGGCGCTGCGGCCGGTCAGGCGCCAGTCGAGCTGCAGCAGCCAGGTGCGGCCTGGCTCGAAGAAACCTTCCTGATAGGCGTACTTCTGGTCGGCCAGGTTGCGCAGGCCGGCTTCAATGCCGAGGCCGGGCACCAGGCCCGGCGCGTAGCGCACGAAGCTGTTCAGCAACGTGTAGCCGTTGGCGTAGCGGGCGCCATCGGTGGTCGACCAGCGACGCGTCTCGTACTGCGCCTCGAACTTGCCGGTGACGCCGGCCAGCGGCGTCCAGCGCAGGCCCAGCCGGTATTTCTGCTCCGGCGTGTCGAGCTGGCGAAGTTCCGGCCGGCTGCGGTTGTCGCGGTCGAGCAGGGTGGCCTGGGCGTCGATCTTCAAGGCGTCGAACCACTGCCAGCCGAACGCCAGCTCGGCGCCGCGATTGCGCTGCTCGCCGACGTTCTGCAGCTGGAAACAGGTCGGATTCGGCGCGCTGCACTGACCGGCGGGAATGGTGACGTTCTCGATCGCGTCGTCGAGATCGCTCTGGAACAGCGTGGCGTCCAGTTCCCAGCGGCCGCGCCGCTCGTGCCAGCCGAACTCGTAGTTCCACGCCGATTCCGGCGCCAGCTGGGCGTTGGGAATCGCCGAGCCGAGACGGAACGAGTAGCGGTCCTTGATCGTCGGGAAGCGGGTCTTGCGGCTGAAGCCGGCGGTCAGGCGGCCGGTGGCGGTGGCGGCGATATCCAGCACCATCTCGGCGTTCTGGGCATCGGCGCGGCCGGGCGGAAAGCGGGTGGTGCTGCCGTTGGAGACGTTGTCGGCGCGCAGGCCACGCTGCACCGAGTAACCGTAGCTGGGCGTGATCGTCACCCGCTCGGTCAGCCGCCAGCCATGCTCGATGGCGATCGCGCCGCTCAAGTCCTCGTAGCGTTCCTGCGGCAGGCCGGCGGCGTCGCGCTCGCGGTGCACGTCCTGCTTGCCGTGGATGGCGACGCGGGTGGCGTGGTCCGGGTTCCAGCGCCATTCGACGTCGGCATTGCCGCCGTAGGTGTAGTCGCTGTAGGCGCTGTCCTGGAACGCGAACGGCCGGGTGAAGCTGGAATAGCGGGCGTTGTCGTAGCTCGACAGGCTGTTGCGGAAGGTGTCGTAGTAGACGCGCGTGCGCAGCGTCGCCTGGTTGCCGAACAGGCCGTTGCGGGTCGACAGGTAGAAGCTCTGCTTGTCCCAGTAGGGCCAGCGCCAGAAGCGCGCCTGCACGCCCGGCGCGCGGCCGGCGTACGGCGGCGAATCCTTCTGGCCGTCCTGCCGGTAATAGGCCAGCGCGATCTCGTCGTCATCGCGGTAGGTGTAGCCGACCTTGGCGGCGATCGTCTGGTCGCCGCTGCCGCTGTTCTCGCGCCGGCCGCCGTCCTCGTTGGCGGTCGGCTTGAAGCTGTCGGGCAGCGCGTAGCCGCCGGATTCGAAGTACGCGTAGGTGGCGTGCGCGTACCAGCTTCCGTGGCGACCACCGACGCTGGCGGTGGCGCGCGAGGCCAGCGTGCCGCCGGCCTCGCCCTGCTCGAACTGGCTGGCGGCGCTGATTTCCAGCGGTGCCACCGGCTTGCGGCTGATCACGTTGATCGCCCCGCCGAGCACGTTCGGGCCGTACAGCAGCGAGGCCAGGCCCTTGCCGACGACGATCTCGGACACGTAGTCGACGCCGAAGCGGCTGAAGTCGACATTGCCGTCGTACGGCACGTAGACCGGCACGCCGTCGATGAACAGCGGCACCTGCCGCGAGCTATAGCCGCGCACCGCGATCAGCCGCTCGCGGCGCTGGCCGACGTTCTGCAGGTGCACGCCGGGCAGCAGGCTGATGGCCTCCGACAAGTCATCGCGATGCCAGGTCTGGATCGCCTCGGCGCTGACCGATTCGGCCGGCGTGACGATCGGCGAGCGGGCGCCGCGCACTTCGACGACGCCGAGCGAGAACACCGGGGCGGCGGCGCCAGCCTCGGAACCGCTGTCGTCCGCCGTGGCCGGCTGGCTGGCCAGCATCAGCAGGCCAAGTCCGCCCGCCGCCGCTGCGCGGCGCGTCTGGATGCCCATCGCGATTCCCCGTCATTCGTTTTATGAGGTAGAAAGTATATAGCGATGGAATAGCGTCGGCCGAAGGCGCAGGCCGACAGCGGCGGCCGGATCAGCCGAGACGGACGAGGATGACGCTGGCGGCGGCGAACAGGGCCCGCGCCGTACCGCCACGGGCAAGGCCGAGGCGTTCGATCGCTTCGATCGTGACCACGGCGACCAGGGTCTGGCCGCCGGCCAGCTCGAGCACCACCTCGCCGTTGACCGCGCCGCGGTCGATCCGGCGCACCACGCCGTCGAGCTGGTTCTCCGCCGAGCAGCCGCCGGCGCCGGCATCGCCAAGCGTGGCCAGCATCAGCCACGGCGCCTTGATCAGGGCGGTGACCGGCGTGCCCGGCGCCAGCGACATCGCGCGGGTGCTTTCCCGGGTGATGGTCGCCACCAGCGGCTGGCCGCCGGCCAGCGCGATGACGATGCGATCGTTGACCGCACCGGCGTCGATCGCCCGCACCCGGCCGGCCAGCTGGTTGCGGGCGCTGCTCAGCATCGTCAGGCGGCCGAGCACCGGCAGGTCGCGGGCGGCATGGGCATGCGATTCGGCGATCCGGGTGGCCATCGCCTGCTGCTCGGCCCGCAGCCGTTCGTAGAGCGCCAGCAGTTCGGTGCCGCGCGCGGTCAGCACGGTGCCGCCGCCGCGCCGGCCGCCGGTCTGCCGGTGCACCAGCGGCGCATCGGCGGCGTTGTTCAGCGCGTCGATGGCGTCCCAGGCGCCCTTGTAGGACATGCCGACCGCCTTTGCGGCCTGCGAGATCGAGCCGGCGCCGGCAATCGCCTGCAGCAGGGCGAAACGTCGCCGGGTGGTGGGCGATTCGCCGAGCGCGCGCAGCAGGTCGGCATCGGTCATCGCGTCGGCTCCCGCGCCGTCACGGCACCAGCGGCTCGGCCAGCGGCGAAGCGGTGTCGTTGACGAACACCTTCAGGACCTGGAACTGGTTCGGCAGCAGCAGCCCGGTGGCGAACGCGTGGTTGGTGACCAGCGCGTTGCCCAGGCCGTCGAACGCCAGATTGGCCGGGGAATCGAACGGCTTGATCAGGTTCAGGCCGGGATTGCCGATCCGGGCGAACTCGCTGCCGTCGGGATTCAGCACCGAGATGCCGCTCTGGCCGGGCAGCGCCAGCACCACGTAGAGCCGGCCGCTGGCGCCGAAGGCGATGCCGTCCGGGCCGCCGGCCAGATAGCGGCGGAACTCGCGCAGGTCGCTGGCCTTCGGCTTGCTGACCAGCGGCAGGCTGTAGACGTGGCCGATGCCGAGGAAATCGAGCGTCACCGTGAAGAACAGGCGGCTGCGATCCGGCGAGAGCCGCAGGCCGTTGACGCCGACGTACGGCGAGGCCAGCCGCGAATCCTGGAACCAGACCTGCGGCCGGCCGCCACCGGGCGGCACTTTCCAGATCGTCGCCTGCAGGCTGTCGGTGACGTAGAGGTTGCCGGCGTCGTCGAAGGCCAGGTCGTTCGGCAGCGCCGGCAGGTTCGGCACCGTCGGCGAGCAGGGCGCGCGGTTGAGGATCGAGCAGGACTTGAGGTCGGGATAGGCCGGCGTGTACTGCGCCTGCACGCTCGTCGCCAGATCGAGCCGGAAGGTGCCGAGCTGGTTGTTCAGCACGTACAGCCGGCCGGCGCCGTCGAAGCTCAGGCAGGAATTGGCGTGCTCGGCGCCGAACACCTGCTCGCCCTGGGTTTCGAGGGTGCGCAGCAGCGCGCCGCTGGCGACGTCGTACTCGAACACCCGCGACGGCTTGCCGTTGAAGGCGGTGCCGAGCGTTGCCGGCCCGGCCACGTAGAAGCGGTTGCCGCGCACCGCGATGCCTTCCGGGAAGCCGTTCGGAATCGGCACCTGGGCCAGCACCGAAACCTCGCCATAGGCGGCCGCGCGGACCGGCAGCGGCTGGACGACGGCACAGACGGCCAGCAGCGCCGCGATCGAAAAGATGTTGAGTCGGGATGTCATGGGCAGCGCTCCTCGTCCGGCGATCGAAGGGGCCGGCGGCAGGCTGCCGAGGGCCGTCGCCGGTGCGCGATTCTGCTCGCGAACCGGGGCGCGGGACACTGCCGCGCTTTCAGGCGGGGGTGTCGGCGCGGTCCGCGTCACCCGCCGGCCGCGGGATCAGCGTCTTCAGCATCAGCTTGAAGTAGGCGCGGAAATCCTCGCCGGCCGGAAACTGCTCCGGCGTGTCGCGATGGACCTGCTGGTTGCCGATGAAGGTGGCGTAGGCGAAGGTCGACCACAGCCGCGCATCGACGTCCGACAGGCCGAGATCGAGATAGCAGCGGTGCAGGTAGGCCAGCCGGTTCGACGACACCCGCTGCACAACCGCGCCGACCACCGGGTCATCGCTCGACGCCGCCAGCGCCAGGTACAGCCGGCCGGCCTTGTAGCTGGCGTTGCCCTGCTTGAACAGGCGGACGATGCGCTCGTACGGGTCGGTCAGTTCCTCGACGCCGGCGCGGGCATCGACCGTCTCGTGCTTTTCCCACAGCGCCAGCGCCTCGCGCAGCAGCGCTTCGCGGCTCGGGAAATGCCAGTAGAAGCTCCCCTTGGTGACGCCGAGGCGGCGCGCCAGCGGCTCCACTGCCACCGCTTCCAGGCCGCCCACCGCCAGCGCCTCCAGCGCCGCTTCGCCCCAGGCCTCGCGGCTCAGGCTCGATTTCGCCGATGCGGCGTCGCCGCCACGGGGGGCGCGGGGCTGCGGCGGTACGTCGATGGACATCGCTTGCGGCTTCCATACGTCAGGGTATGTCGACGAATGTACGGTGCGGGTCCCCGTGCGGCAAGCGAATCGGACCGATGGGCCGACGGTTCATCCCGGCCGTCGCTGCCGCGCGTTATGGTTGCCGGCCCTTTCGTCGTGATCTGCCCGCCATGCGATCTGCCCACCCGCTGTCCGGCCTGCTGGCCGCCGCGCTGCTTGCCCTGTTCCCGGTCCATGCCCAGCAGGCCGACACCGGCGTCGAGCTGCCGTTGCCGGCCAGTCCGGCCATAGCCGAAGCCGCCGATGGCGAGGCCGGAGCGGTGGTCGAACCCGCGCCGGTGCTCGGCACCCCGGACGACGCGCCGCGCTACGCGATCTCCAAGGGCAACAGCACGGCCCATGCAGCGATGCTCAGCCCCGGCCAGCGGGCGCTGGTGGCGGCGCTGCCGGACAGCTTCCGGATGCCGGTGCACCCGGCCAGCGCGCCCTACCTGCCGCCGCCGGCCTTCGCTGCCGACACCCAGGCGACAGCGGGCAAGGCGCGGATCGACGACACCGGCGCGCTGGTCGGACTCGGGCGCGGCCTGCCGTTCCCGGACATCGACAACACCGACCCGCAGGGTGGCCTGAAGGCGATCTGGAACCATCTGCTGCGCTGGCGCGGCACCGGCCGCACGCGGCACACCCAGATGGTGGTGATGACCGACGATATGCCGCCGCTGCCGGTCGATCTGCAGGAGCGCAGCCGCTTCCTGCGCGGGATCGACGCCGAAGGCCCGGAGCGGACGCCGCTGCTGGCCCAGCAGCTGTTCGGCATCAGCGCGCCGCCCCGGCTGGCCGGCAACCTGAAGCTGATCCACGAAGCGCGCGACGGCACCGTGAAAGCCTGGCAGCGCAGCCCTGGCCCTTCGCTGTCGAGCCTGAAGCCGACCACCGAAGTCGGTGCCGATACCGCCGTGATCGGCAGCGACGGCCTGTATGACGACGACCAGCGCGAAGGCTTCAGCGGCAGTCCCGATGGCTGGCGCTGGAAGCTGGTCGCTCGCCATGACCTGCTGGTGCCCTGGGCCGCCGACCGCTTCACGGCCCGCGATCGCCCGCTCGATGCCGTGCTCGGCCCCCGCCATCCGGACCCGAGCCTGCTGCGCTACGAGCCGCGCCGCGTGCTGCAGCTCGATGCCACGTTGGCGTCGGATCGCAGCAGCGCCTTCCCCCGGCGCAGCTACTACATCGACGAAGCGAGCTGGCAGGTGCTGCTGGTGGAGTTCTACGGCCGCGACGATCGCCTGCAGCGCGTCCAGGAAGTGCACGTGCGCCAGCAGGGCGACGTGCTGCTGCCGGCGGTCGAAGTCGTCTATGACCTGCCGACCCGGCGTTATCTGGTCATTGGCCTGGAAACCCAGGCCGGCGCCACCGTGCTGCTGAGCCCGTCAGCCGAGGAATTCCAGCCGGGCCGGGCGGCCGACTGGGCGAAATCGGTCGGCGCTGTGCCGGCCAAGCGCTGAGCGACGCGGCCGGGCAGGCGCTCCGATCCGGCCGTTCGGCGCCGTTCGTTGTCCGGCTTGCGGCCGCTGCCTAGACTGCCAGCCATGATCCGTCGCCCGCTGCTGAGCCTGCTCGTCTGCCTGCCGCTGGCGGTGTCCGGCGCGTCGATCTACAGCTGGACCGATGCTCACGGCGTTCGCCAGTTCACCCAGGACGCGCCGCCGAAAGGCGTGCCGTTCACGCGCATCGCGGTGCCGTCGGCGCCGCCCGCCGGCGCTGCGCCGCCAGCATCAGCGGTGGCCAGGCCGGGTCGGGACAGCGCCACCGGCGGCGGGCCGAAAACCCGCGAAGCCGGCCTGAAGCTGAAGGCCGAAACCCTGGAGCGCTGCGCCAAGGCGCGCGAACGCATCGCCTTCCTTGAGGAAAAGACCGCGCGCCGGCTGTTCAAGCCGGGGCTCGATGGCGGCGAGCCATCGCGCTACACCGACGAGGAGTTCAACGCCGAACTGGGCGCCGCCCGCGCCGTCGAGGCCGCCAACTGCGTCTGAGCGCCGGGCCGCGTCGCCCGGCTCAGACCGCTGGATTGCGGCGCCCGGCGTCGTCGGCCGGCGGCAGTGCCCGTGGCATCACGAACCACAGCACCAGATAGGCGATGAAGCCGGGGAACGCCGCCGAGCACACCGAGACCAGCACGTACAGCACGCGCACCGACAGCGGCGTCCAGCCCAGGAACTCGGCGATTCCGCCGCAGACGCCGGCGATCATCTTCTCGTCATCCGATCGCCACAGCCGGCGGTAGGTATCCATGGGGTTCTCCGGGTCGCGGGGGCAACGGTCCGGAAATCATTCGGCCGCCGTCCGGGGATTTCAAGCGGGCAGCAAAAAGCCCGGCAGAGCCGGGCTTCTTGTGCTGCCAAGCCGAGAGACTTACTTCTTCTCGGCCGGGGCGTCGCCCTTTTCGACCTTCAGCAGCTCGACTTCGAAGATCAGCGTCTCGTTCGGGCCGATCTTGCCGCCGGCACCCCGGTCGCCGTAGGCCAGCGCGGCCGGGATGTAGAACTTGGTCTTGCCGCCGACCTTCATCAGCTGCAGGCCTTCGGTCCAGCCCGGAATCACGTTGGCGAGCGGGAAGGTCACCGACTGGCCGCGGTCGTAGGAGCTGTCGAACACTTCGCCGTTCAGCAGCGTGCCCTTGTAGTTGACTTCAACCTTGTCGGAGGCCGTCGGCGCAGCGCCGGTGCCTTCGGTGAGGGTCTCGTACTGCAGGCCCGAAGCGGTGGTCTTGACGTTCGGCTTCTTGCCGTTCTCGGCGAGGAAGGCCTCGCCCTTGCCCTTAGCTTCGTCGGCGGCCTTGGCGCGTTCGGCGAGCTGCTTCTCCTGGATCTTCTTGGAGACCGAGTTCTTGATTTCTTCGCGCGCGGCGTCGTCGAGGCGCGGCTCCTTGCCGCCAGCCACTTCATCGAGGCCCTTCTTCAGCGCGGCGAGGTCGACTTCGTCCTTGACCGTGGCCAGCGAACGGCCGAGATCGACACCGATCGCGTAACCGAACTTCTGGGCGTCGGTGGCCAGGTCGGCGTTCCCGGCAGCCGGGGCGGCGGCCGAGTCGGTGGCCGGCTTCGAGCAGGCAACGAGGAACACGGCGCCAGCCATCAGCAGCAGCGCGCGAGAATGCTTGAGCATGGATTCAATACCTGTGGACAAGGGTTCGTGAGCGGGTTCGACGGGTGGACCCGCCGTAATGCGGCCGGATTATAGCCCAGCGTTCCTGTCGGACATTGGCGCGTCCGGAGCGTTCAATCCGCCGGGTCCGGCCGGGTTTTCCGGTGCCGCAGGCGCGGCTTCCGGCGCGCTTTCGGGCGCCGGGCCGGCCGCCGCCTCGGCCGGCTTCGGCGTGCGGCGACGGGCCAGCAACTGTTGCAGCGTCTGCCGGGTCTCGTCGCTGAGCAGTTCCACCGAGCGTTCGGCGATCCGTTCGCAGCGGGTGTCGACGGTCAGCACGCCACCGGCGCCGGCGCTGACCACGCCGACCTCGATCAGGGTGTCGAGGTAAGCCGAGAACAGCGCCTTGTCGAAGAATTCCGGCGCCTCGCGGCCGGTCAGCACCGCCATCCGCTCGGCCAGCAGGCGGCAGTCGGTTTCGAACTGTTCGCGCTTCACCGTGCCGCTGCGCTTCTTTTCCTCAGTCAGCAGCAGCACCGCCATCGCCTGCCGCTCCAGCGTTTCGCCGAGCACGCGGCCGAGTGCGGCAAAGCCGGAGTAGGCGTCGCTGCCGACTTCCGGGCGGCGCAGGCGGGAGTCGCCGTCGCGCGTCAGCAGGCCGGTGGCCAGCATCTTGTCGAGATAGCCGCGGGCGATCCGCTCGCAGTCGGCGACCGGCCAGGGCAGGAAGAACTCGTTGCGCAGGAACGGGTACAGCGCCCGGCAGCCGGTCAGCACCAGCTCGTCAGACAGCACGCCACGGGTACGGAAGAACGCCGCGATCAGCGCCGGCACCGCGAACAGGTGCTGGATGTTGTTGCGGTTGTAGGTCATCAGCACGCCGTCGCGGCCGTTGGCGGCCAGCAGGTCACCCCAGGGATGGGTGATGCGCTGGATGCGCGCGACCGGCGCCGCCCAGTCCAGCACCGCCTTGGCGTCCGGGGTCGGCAGCATCAGCTCGTCGCCGCCCGGCCAGGGCTCCAGCAGGTCGATGAAATGACCGATCTGCTCGACCAGTTCGTCCTCGGTGGCGGCCCGGCGCGGTGCGGCCAGCAGCGCGCAGGCGGCAAGGCCGACCGGGCTGGCGATCGCCGCCGCGTTGATGCGCCGCATGTGCTCGTAGGCGAGCATCCGCACCCACTTGTTGAAGCCTTCCGGCCGGGTGTCCGGATTGGCGGCCAGCGCCGCACGCCAGCCCGGCAGGTGCGTGTCGGCGTGGTCCTGCAGGATCACCGGCTCGCCGAAGTTCACATAGGCGCGGCCATAGCTCTTGCCGAGGATCTTGGTGGCCTTCAGCAGGCCTTCGGCCGATTCGCTCTGCTTCTTCGCGCCTTTCAGTTCCTTGAAGTAGCTGCCGACCTCGAAGACCTTGTCGTAGCCGAGGAACACCGGTACCAGCGCCACCTTGCGGGCCCGCGAGCGCAGGCCGGATTCGGCCACCATCGCCAGCAGGCCGGTCTTCGGCGGCAGCAGCCGGCCGGTGCGCGACCGGGTGCCTTCCGGGAAGAACTCGATCGAGTAGCCGCGCCGGATCAGGCTGTCGACATAGCCGCGGAACACGGCGGTGTAGATCGGATCGCCGCTGAACTTGCGGCGCATGTAGAACGCGCCGCCCTTGCGCAGCAGGCTGCCGACCGGCCAGAAATTCAGGTTGATGCCGGCGGCGATGTGCGGCGGCACCAGGCCGTTGGTGTAGAGGACGTAGCTGAGCAGCAGGTAGTCGGCATGGCTGCGGTGCGACGGCATGAAGACGATTTCATGCGACTGCGCCAGCGCCCGGACCCGTTCCAGGCCCTTGACCTCGACGCCCTTGAAGACCCGATTCCAGATCGCTTCCAGCACCCGTTCCAGTACCCGGACCGTGGTCGAGGAGTAGTCGGCGGCGATTTCGTCGATGCACTTGCGGGCGCGCGCCTCGGCTTTCTCGATCGGCAGGTTCTGGCGCTTGGCTTCCGATTCGATCGCCGCCCGCACGCCGGGCGATTCGAGCACGCCCTTCATCACCACGCCACGGCGCAGCAAGGTCGGGCCGAGGGCCGCCGTGCGGGCGCGCAGGAAGTGGAAATGCAGCGCGCGCGGCAGCGCCCGCGCCAGCTTCTGCGAGGCCTGCTCGGTGCTGCCGCCGATGTCCTCGGTGACGCTGACCAGATAGTCGCGGTAGCCGAGCGGCTTGCCGAAGTTGGCCAGCACATGGCGGCCGTTGGCCACACCGATCAGGTACTTGCGGACCCGGCCGGCCTGCACGCTGTCGGCGAAGATCAGCTTGAACAGCGAGGTTTCCTTGCCCGGATCGCGGCCCCAGAAGATCGATACCGGCACGATCTGCACGTCGAACGCCGGCGTTGCTGCGGCAGTTGCCATCAGCCGCGCCAGATCGGTGTCGCCGGGATGCTTCGGCGCAAAGGTTTCCAGCAGCGCCGGCAGGTAGACCAGGCCGGGGCGATCGACGGTCGGCAGCGCCGCCGCCGAACGGCCGGGATTGGGCAGGCCGAGATCGCGGCAGATCCTCTCCAGCGCGAAACGATCGATCCACGAGCGCTGCGGCAGCACGTAGACCACCGGCTTCAGCGGGTCGAGCGCCAGCGTGCCGAGCGCGGCATCCGGCGCCACGCGGTACTTCATCCAGTGGATCAGCGGCTGGGTCAGCCAGCGCGCCAGCAGGAACGCGAACTCGATCAGCGCCTTCACGTACGCGCACCACGAGTGGCGGAGAACAGCAGGCGGGTGGGCTTCACGTTGGCGGGACCTGGGCTGGACACTGGCGCGGTCGTGAATTCGACCGCAGGTTTTGTCAGCGGATTATAGGAGCGCGCCGGTGACTCCCGTTTCACATCGCCCGGGCGCCGGCCCGCCGCAGCGCGCTGCGGATCCGGCCCGGACGCGGCCCGTTGAGGCCGGACAACGGCAAGGCCCGGTTTTTGCGGTGCGTCATTGACCCCCCCGCCGAGCCGCCGCCATAGTCGGCGCTGACCCGATTCCCGCCCCACTTCATGTCCAACCCGACGTTTTTCGGCCATCCGCGCGGCCTCGCCACCCTGTTCTTCACCGAAATGTGGGAGCGCTTCACGTTCTACGGCATGCGCAGCCTGCTGGTGCTGTTCATGACGGCAGCGGTGGTCGGCGGCAATCCCGGTCTCGGCCTCACCGAAGGTGAGGCGAATGCGATCTACGGCCTGTACCTGTCCTGCGTCTACCTGTTCTCGCTGCCCGGCGGCTGGGTCGCCGATCGCCTGACCGGCCAGCGCAACGCGGTGATCGCCGGCGGCACCATCATCGCGCTCGGCAATTTCCTGCTGGCGACCGGCAACCGCACGCTGTTCTTCCTCGGCCTGGTGGTGATCGTGCTGGGCGTCGGCCTCTTGAAGCCGAACATCAGCGCGATGGTCGGCAAGCTCTACGACGGCCTGCCGTCGGGCCAGCGTGACGCCGGCTTCTCGATCTTCTACATGGGCATCAATGTCGGCGCGGTGATGGCGCCGCTGCTGGTCGGCACCATCGGCGAGAAGATCAGCTGGCAGGTCGGCTTCGCCGGCGCCGGCGTGCTGATGCTGCTGGGCCTGGTGCAGTTCCACGTCATGCGCGCCACCTTGCCGCCGAGCGCCGACGATGCCAGCGCCAAGACGCCGGCCGAGCGTCGCAGCGCCTGGACCGCGCTGGGCGTCGGCCTGGGCCTGTTCGCGGCGCTGGTCGCCGCCGCTGCGCTTGGCCTGTTCGATCTGGAGCCGGTGGCGCTGGCCGAGAAGGTCGGTGTGGCGATCGTCATCATCGCGGCGTTCTTCTTCGGCTACGTGTTCCTGTTCGGCAAGCTGAGTGCCGACGAAGCCAAGCGGGTGTCGGTGATCCTGGTGCTGTTCTTCGGCGCCGCGACCTTCTTCATGGGCTTCGAACTGGCCGGCTCGACCTTCAACCTGTTCGCCCGCGATTTCACCGATCGCAGCGCCTTCGGCAGCTTCTTCAGCGACGGCCAGCATCCGGCCAGCTGGTACCAGTCGCTGAACCCGCTGTTCGTCGTCGCCTTCTCGCCGGTGTTCGCAGCGCTGTGGGTGCAGCTCGGCCGGCGCAACCTGGAGCCGTCGATCCCGGCCAAGTTCGCGCTGGGGCTGATCCAGATGGGCCTCGGCTTCGTGGTGATCGCCTGGGCGGCCGACATCGTGGTCACCGGCGGCGCCGGCACCAAGGTGCTGCCGGTCTGGCTGCTGCTGACCTACCTGCTGCATACCTTCGGCGAGCTGTGCCTGTCGCCGATCGGCCTCAGCGCGGTGACCAAGCTGGCGCCGCCGCGCTTCGTCAGCCAGATGATGGGCACCTGGTTCGCCGGCACCGCGCTCGGCAACCTGCTGTCCGGGCTGATCGCCGGCCATCTGGGTGCCGACGACATCGCCAGCGCGCCGCACCGCTACCTGATGATCTTCGCGCTGGCGCTGACCCTGGGTCTGCTGATGGCGATCATGGCCAAGCCGATCAAGCGGCTGATGGGCAACGTGCGCTGATGGCCTGCCGTGCGATCAAACCTTTTCGCAGCGGGCGGCGTCCGACCGCATCGGGCCAGGCCCCGCCCCCTTTCAAGGAGTTACTGACATGCCCTCCCATCTGATCCGCGCCGGGATCGTCGCCGGCCTCGCGCTTGGCGCGTCGGCCTGCAGCAAGCCACCGGCGACCGACGCCGCGACGCCGGCTGCCGCAGCTTCCGTCTCCGCAGCCGACGCCGATGCCTTCGTCGCCGATTTCAGCAAGCAGGCCAAGGAACTCGGCAAGTACGCCGCCTCGGCGCAGTGGCTGCAGGCGACCTACATCACCGACGATTCGCAGCTGATCGCCTCGAAGTACGGCGAGCAGTTCCTGGAGTTCAACTACAACCAGGGCCAGGCCGCCAAGCCGTACTACGCGCTGAAGGATCTGAAGCCCGACACCGCCCGTGCGCTGGCGCTGATCCGGCTCAACACCGTGGCGCCGAGCGATCCGGCCAACCGCAGCAAGCTGGCCACCGTGCTGTCGGACATGGAAGCGAACTACGGCAAAGGCCAGTGGTGCCACAAGAACGCGGCCGGCAACGAGCAGTGCCTGTCGCTGCCGGCGATCGAGGAGATCGTCAACAACATCGACGGCAAGCGCACGCCGGCGGAAATCGCCGAAGCCTGGGCCGGCTGGCACGCCACCGCCAAACCCATTCGCGACGAGTACCAGAACTTCGTCGGCCTCTACAACGGCGCGGCGAAGGAATCCGGCTATGCCGATGCCGGCGAATGGTGGCGCGGCGGCTACGACATGAGCCCGGCCGATTTCTCGGCCGAGACCGAGCGCCTCTGGGGCCAGGTGAAACCGCTGTACGACGCGCTGCACTGCCATGTGCGGGCCAAGCTCAACGCCAAGTACGGCGACGCCGTGGTGCCGAAATCCGGGCCGATCCCGGCGCACCTGCTCGGCAACATGTGGGCGCAGCAGTGGGCCAACCTGTATCCGCTGGTCGAGCCGTACAAGGGCGTGTCGGATCTTGATGTCAGCGCGGTGCTGAAGACGCAGCGCGATGCCGAGTACAAGACGCTGCTGGCCGGCTACAAGGGCAAGCCGTCGGCCGTGGAACTGGCCGACCTGTCGCACAAGGCCGATGCCGTGTTCGCCGAGAAGATGACCCGCACCGCCGAGGACTTCTACACCTCGCTGGGCATGCCGAAGCTGCCGGACTCGTTCTGGACCAAGTCGATGCTGGTCAAGCCGCGCGACCGCGAGGTGGTCTGCCATGCCTCGGCCTGGCCGATGGACGGCGACAGCGACGTCCGCATCAAGCAGTGCATCCAGCCGGACGAGGAATCGCTGACCACGATCCATCACGAGCTTGGCCACATCTACTACTACCTGCTCTACAAGGATCAGCCGACCGTGTTCCAGGGCGGCGCCCATGACGGCTTCCACGAAGCGATCGGCGACACCGTGACCTTGTCGCTGACGCCGAGCCACCTGCAGAAGATCGGTCTGGTCAAGGACGCCAAGGCTGACGAGCGTGCCGTGATCAACTCGCAGATGAAGCTGGCGCTCGACAAGATCACCTTCCTACCGTGGGGCAAGCTGGTCGACCAGTGGCGCTGGAAGGTGTTCTCCGGCGAGGTGGCTCCGGCCGACTACAACAAGGCCTGGTGGAAGCTGCGCGAGGAATACCAGGGCGTGGCACCGCCGCTGGCGCGGACCGAGGACGATTTCGACCCGGGTGCGAAGTACCACATCCCCGGCAACACGCCGTATACGCGCTACTTCCTGAGCTTCGTCGTGCAGTTCCAGTTCCACAAGGCGCTGTGCGAAGCGGCCGGCTTCACCGGCCCGCTGCACGAGTGCGACATCTACGGCAACAAGGCCGCCGGCGAGAAGTTCATGGCGATGCTGGCCGCCGGCCAGAGCCGGCCGTGGCCGGAAACGCTGGAAAAGCTGACCGGCACGCGGCAGATGGACGCCTCGGCGATCCTCGAATACTTCGCGCCGCTGAAGGCCTACCTGGAACAGCAGAACCAGGGTCAGAGCTGCGGCTGGAGTCTGCCGGCCGATCCGATGGCGGCGGCGTCCGGTTCGTGACAAACACCTCCATCGTCATTCCGGCGCAAGCCGGAATCCAGTGTGCGGCACACCGCTGCGCGCGCTCGGGTTCTGTCTGAGCGGCTCTGGATTCCGGCTTGCGCCGGAATGACGTGGACGGGTAGGTCTTCGCGTTTCAACAAGGGACAGACCGATGAAAACGCTGCTGAAGATCATCGCCAGCCTGGTGCTGGTAGTCGTGCTCGGTGCCGGCCTGTGGATCGCCAACGTCGGCTGGTTCAAGCCGTACTCGATCGACCGTTTCTACGATCGGGTGTTCGTGCGCTTCCTGCTGGAAAGCCCGGAGCTGGTCACAAGCCTGGCGCCCCACCCGCTCGGCATCCGCTATTTCGATCGCCGCCTGAGCGATGCCTCGGTGGCGGCGCAAGAGAAGCAGGCGGCGTTCGTGAAGAGCGAGCTCGATGTTCTGCACGCCTATGACCGGGCCAAGCTCGACGAAGGCCGGCAGCTGTCCTACGACATCCTCGAGAACTTCCTTGCCACCTCGGTGGCCGGCGAGCCGTGGATGTTCCACAGCTATCCGCTGAACCCGACGGCCGGCGAGCAGAGCGAGCTGCCGAGCTTCCTGCTCGGCCAGCATCCGATCGACTCGGAAGCCGACGTCGAAAGCTTCCTGAGCCGCCTCGACCAGTTCGGTGTCCGCTTCGACCAGATTCTCGAAGGCCAGCAGCTGCGCGAGGCGCGCGGCATCCGGCCGCCGAAGTTCGTGGTCGACAAGACGCTGAAGCAGATGCGCGAGTTCATCGCCAAGAAGCCGGAAGAGAACGTGCTGTACACCGGCCTCGCCGAGAAGCTCGCCAAGCTCGGCGATGTCGACGAAGCCACGCGCAAGCAGCTGCTGGCGCGCACTGCCGCCAGCATCAACAACGTCGTCTATCCCGCCTATGGCCGGCTGATCGAGAACTTCGAAGCGCTGGCAGCGAAGGTCACCGACAACAACGGCGTCTGGGCGCTGCCCGACGGCGCCGCCTACTACGCCTGGTGCGTACGCCAGCAGACCACCTCCACCCTGTCGCCGGACGCGATCCACGACATCGGCCTCGCCGAAGTGGCGCGCATCGAAGGCGAGATGAACGCGCTGCTGGTCGCGCAGGGCTACCGCGAAGGCAGCGTTGGCGCCCGGGTGGCGGCGCTGGCCCAGGATGCGCGCTTCAAGTACGACGCCAGCGCCCCCGGCGTGCGCGAACAGGTGCTGGCCGACTACCAGAAGATCATCGACGAGATCGACGCGGGCTTAGGGCCGTATTTCGACGTGCGGCCGAAGCTCGGCGTGCAGGTCAAGGCGATTCCGGCGTTCAAGGAAGCCTCCGCGCCTGGTGCCTACTACGAGCCCGGCGCGCTCGATGGCTCGCGGCCCGGCGTGTTCTTCGCGAACCTGCGCAAGGTCGACGAGATCAGCCGCTACGGCATGCGTACGCTGGCCTATCACGAAGCGATTCCCGGCCATCACTTCCAGATCGCAATCGCGCAGGAGCTGAAGGACGTGCCGGTGTTTCGCACCGTGCTGCCGTTCAATGCCTATGCCGAAGGCTGGGCGCTGTATGCCGAGCGGCTGGCCTGGGAGCTGGGCTACGAGAAGGACCCGTTCGACAACCTCGGCCGTCTGCAGGCGGAGATGTTCCGCGCCGTGCGGCTGGTGGTCGACACCGGCATGCACCAGAAGCGCTGGAGCCGCGAGCAGGCCCTGGCCTATCTGATCGACAAGACCGGCATGGCCGAGGTCGAGGCGACGGCCGAGATCGAGCGCTATCTGGTCTGGCCGGGCCAGGCGCTGGGCTACAAGCTCGGCATGCTGAAGATCCTGGAACTGCGCGAGCGGGCCAGGACCCAGCTCGGCGACCAGTTCGATCTCAAGGAATTCCACCGTGTGGTGCTGACGCCGGGCTCGATGCCGCTGCCGGTGCTGGAAGCCGTGATCGATCGCTGGCTGGCCAGCAAGGCCGCGCGCGGCTGACGCGCGGCCGGCCCGGCCGAGCAAGCCGATCTGCAATCCGGCTCGCGTAGACTCGAAAGGGTCCGCCTTCCGGAGAGCACTGCCATGTCCTACTTCGCGCTTGCCTTGCTCGCGTTCGCCCTGGTCACCGTCTACAAGGGCGTGGTCACCGTGCCGCAGGGCACCGAGTACACGATCGAGCGGTTCGGGAAATACCGCGCCACGTTCACGCCCGGCCTGCACTGGCTGGTGCCGTATGTCGACCGCGTCGGCCGGCGGCTGTCGATGATGGAGCAGGTGCTCGACGTGCCGAGCCAGGAAGTCATCACCAAGGACAACGCGATGGTCGGCGTCGACGGCGTGGTGTTCTTCCAGGTGCTCGACGCCGCCCGCGCCGCCTACGAAGTGCAAAACCTGCAGTACGCGATCCTGAACCTGACGCAGACCAACCTGCGTACGGTGATGGGTTCGATGGATCTCGACGAACTGCTGAGCCAGCGCGACCACATCAACACCCGGCTGCTGGCGGTCGTCGACCAGGCGACCAGCCCCTGGGGCATCAAGGTCACCCGCATCGAGATCAAGGACATCCAGCCGCCGCGCGATCTGGTCGATTCGATGGCCCGGCAGATGAAGGCCGAGCGCGAGAAGCGCGCCCAGATCCTGGAGGCCGAGGGGGCGCGGGCGGCGGCGATCCTCAAGGCCGAAGGCGAGCGGCAGTCGAAGATCCTGCAGGCCGAAGGCGAGAAGCAGCAGGCGATTCTCGATGCCGAGGGCCGCAAGGAAGCCGCGTTCCGCGATGCCGAGGCCCGCGAGCGGCAGGCCGAGGCGGAAGCCAATGCCACCGCCAGCGTGTCGGCGGCCATTGCCCAGGGCAACGTGCAGGCGATCAACTACTTCGTCGCCACCCGCTACATCGAGGCGTTGAAGGACATCGCCACCAGCAGCAACCAGAAGCTGGTGTTCATGCCGCTGGAAGCGGCCAGCGTGATCGGGGCGATCGGCGGCATCGCCGAACTGGCCGGCAAGGCAGCTGGCCAGCAGGCTCCGTCGCGCTAGGGTCCGGGAGACCGTCATGGACAGCCTGCTCAACGACGGCTTCATCTTCTGGCATTGGTGGGTGCTCGGCCTGCTGCTGCTGGTCGCCGAGGTGCTGACGCCGGGCACCTTCTTCATGTGGATCGGCGCGGCGGCGTTCGTCACCGGCTTCGCGGCCTGGGTGCTGCCGGGCCTGAGCTGGCCGGGCGAGATCGTGCTGTTCGCGCTGCTGTCGCTGGCGGCGGTCGCCGCCTGGTTCCGGTTCCGGCCGATGCGCCGCAGCGATGACGCCGACAACGGCCTGAACCAGCGCGGCCGGCAGCTCGTCGGCCGGGAACTGACCCTGGTGTCGGACATCGTCAACGGCGTCGGCCAGGCCCGGCTCGACGACTCGGTGTGGCGGGTCAGCGGTCCTGATCTTGCGAGTGGAAGCCGGGTCCGCGTGGTGGCCACTGATGGCGCGACGCTGAAGATCAAGCCGGTCGCCGGCCATCACGATACGGGGCATGGGCATTAACGAATCCGCTGACAACTCGATTCACGACGCCGCCGAAAGCGCGCCGCCCGGCGAGGCGCGCGTGCGCGCCGTGGTCCGCGAAGCCACCCACAACCTGTACAGCTTCGGCGAAGAGCTGGCGCACAGCCTCACCCACGGTCTCGGCGCGGTGCTGGCGATCATCGGCCTGTGCGTGCTGGTGGCGCGGGCGGTGCTCTACGGCGGTTCCCGCGAGCTGCTGGCCGGGTCGATCTTCGGCGCCTCGCTGATCCTGATGTACGCGGCCTCGACGCTGTTCCATTCGATTCCGCTGCCGCGCCCGAAGCACATCTTCCGGGTCATCGACCACTGCCTGATCTATGTCCTGATCGCCGGCACCTACACGCCGTTTACGCTGATCGCGCTGGCTGACAGCCCCTGGGGCATGCGCCTGTTCGTGTTCACCTGGGGGCTGGCGGCAGTCGGCATCCTGTTCAAGATCTTCACCACCGGCCGCTTCGAGTGGCTGTCGCTCGGCGTCTACCTGGCGATGGGCTGGTGCGGCGTCGTGGCCGGCAGCGAGATCATCGCCGCCGTGCCGCCGGCCGGTCTCTGGCTGCTGCTGGCCGGCGGGCTGTCGTACACCTTCGGCACGCTGTTCTACGCCTCCACGCGGCTGCGCTACCACCACGCGATCTGGCACGTCTTCGTGCTGGCCGGCAGCGCCTTCCACTTCTTCTGCGTGCTGTTCTACGTGCTGCCCGGGCCGCCAGCCGTGGTGACGTCATGAGCAAGGACGACGGCTCGCAGCCGGTCGACAGCCCGTTCCTGGTGCCCGACGACGGCCGCTTCCGGGTCCGCAAGGCACGCACCGCGCCGCCCAAGGGCGCGGCCGACGACGATGTCCTGAAGGAGCAGCTGCGCGACAGCGTCGCCGCCCTCGATGACCTGCAGAAGATCCTCTACGCCCACGATCGCCATGCGCTGCTGCTGATCTTTCAGGCGATGGACGCGGCCGGCAAGGATTCGACGATTCGCGCCGTGCTGACCGGCGTCAACCCCGCCGGCTGCGAGGTGCATTCGTTCAAGCGGCCGACGCCGCAGGAACTCGACCACGACTTCCTCTGGCGCAGCGCCCGCCTGCTGCCGGAACGCGGCCGCATCGGCGTCTTCAACCGCAGCTACTACGAGGAAGTGCTGGTCGTGAAGGTGCACCCGGAGTGGCTCGGCGCGCAGCGGCCGCAGCCTGGACGGCACCCGAAGAAATTCTGGAAGCAGCGCTACCAGTCGATCCGCGATCATGAGCGGCACCTGGCGGCGAACGGCACGGTGATTCTCAAGTTCTGGCTCAACGTCTCGCGCGAGGAGCAGCGCCGCCGCTTCCTCGATCGCCTGAACGAGCCGGAGAAGAACTGGAAATTCCAGGCCGGCGACGTCGCCGAGCGCGCCCACTGGGACGCCTACATGGACGCCTACGAGGACGCGCTGAACGAAACCTCGCGCGAGCACGCGCCGTGGTACGCGATCCCGGCCGATTCCAAGCCATTCATGCGGGCAGCGGTGGCCGACATCATCGTCCGCCGCCTGCAGCAGCTGGACCTGCGCTACCCGGTTTCCAGCGATGCCGAGAAAGCCCAGTTCGCCGCGCTGCGCCGGCAGCTGGAAGCCGAATAGCCGCCGCCTATAGCGGCAGGTCGTGGATCACCGTGCCGCTGCGGGTATCGCTGCGGGCCACCTGCAGCATCGCGTCGGCGACCTCGGCGGCCGTGATCGGCTGGTACTTGCGCAACGGCCCGATGCACAGCGGCGCCAGCAGTGGCGCCAGCTTCTGGGCCAGGGCTTCGCCGGGCCGTGATTCGCTGCGGGCGCCCAGCAGCAGCGACGGCCGGAACAGGTGCACGGCGGCGAAGCCGACCTCGCCGACCGCCCGCTCCATCCTGGCCTTGACCCGGGAGTAGAACGCCGGCGAGGTGGCGCTGGCGCCGGCGGCGGAAACGCCGAAGAAGCGCGTCACGCCGCCGGCCTGGGCCGCGCGCGCTACGGCCAGCACCATGTGGTAGTCGACCCGTTCCAGCCCGGCCTTGCCGCCGGCGGCGCGGGTGGTGGTGCCGAGACAGCAGAACAGATCGTCGGCGGCCAGCGGATCGGCCAGCGCATCGAGATCCTCGAGCGTCGAGGTCATCGCGCGCAGCTTCGGATGGGCGCGGGCCGGTGCCCGCCGGCCCAGCACGATGATCTGCGCGTAGTCCGGCGCGGCCAGCAGGCGATCGAGCAGGGCGGCACCGACCAGCCCGGTGGCTCCGACGAGTAGCGCAGTTCGAGGCATGAAGGTTCCGGCCGGCCGTGAAGGAGCGGCGAGTCTATCGGAGGCCCCCGCCGGCAGGCGTTACAGTGGCGGCCCCTCCCACTTTTCGCGACACCGACATGAGCCTCTGGAAGCGCCCCGTCACCATCGGCGAAGGTTTGCCGACCCCGCCGAACACGATGGGTCATCACCTCGACATTCGGGTCACCGAAGTCGGGCCCGATTTCCTGCGCGGCACCATGCCGGTCGATGCCCGCACCGTGCAGCCCTACGGCCGCCTGCACGGCGGTGCGTCCTGCGTGCTGGCCGAGGAACTGGGCAGCATCGCCGCCTTCCTGGCGACCGACCCGGCGATCGGCGTGCCGGTCGGCCTCGATCTCAACGCCAACCACATCCGGCCGCTCGGCAGCGGCCTGGTCACCGGCACGGCGCGGCCGGTGCACGTCGGCCGCACCTCGCAGGTCTGGGAGATCCGCCTGACCGACGCCGACGATCGCCTGGTCTGCATTTCCCGGCTCACCATCGCGGTGATTCCGGCCGACCGCGCCAAGCCGGCCAGCTGAGACGCGCGGCCGCCGGCCTCAAGCGGCCGGCAGGAAGCGTTCGAGGATCGCCCGCATCGCCGCGTTGTTAGCGGCGAAGGCGTCGGTATCGGCCAAGATCGCGTCCGCCGTCTGCACATGACGCGAGGGCTGCAGCGTTTCGTGGCGCAGCCATTCCTCCGCGTTGTCGCGCGTCACTTCCAGATGGAACTGCAGGCCCAGCACCCGGCCGTCGCCCCAGCTGAAGGCCTGCTGGGCGCAGGCTTCGCTGTGGGCCAGGCCGCGCGCGCCGGGCGGCAGCGCATAGGTGTCGCCATGCCAGTGGAAGGCCGTGAAGCGCGGCGGCAGGCCGGCGAACGCCGGCTCGGCGAGGCCGGCGGCGTTCAGTTCGACCGGGAACCAGCCGATTTCCGGCTCGCCGTTGCGGCGGACCGGGCCGCCCAGCACGTCGGCGATCAGCTGGGCACCGAGGCAGATGCCCAGCACCCGCCGGCCGGCGTCGATGGCGGCGCGGATCAGCGCCTTTTCGGTGCGCAGCCACGGGTGCGCGGCGTATTCGTAGATGTTCATCGGCCCGCCCATCACGATCAGTGCTTCAAAATCCGCAGGGTCGGGCAGTGCCTCGCCGGCATACAGCCGCGTGCCGGACACCGCATGGCCGCGTTCGGCAAGCCAGGGGCCGATGCAGCCAAGGTCTTCAAAATCAGCGTGTTGTAGCCAGTGGATGGGCATCTTTCGGAGGCTCGGCAAGGGCGGCGATCGGCAGATTGCGGCGCTCGACGAAACGTGGCAAGGCTCTTGCTTTATCTGTTTCGTCTCTTCTCGACTTTGCCCGGCGCCTGCCGGGTTTTTTGTGGGCGTCATCCGGGCCGAATGGCCCGACCGCCCCGCTATGATCCCGGCTATGACCCCTGCCGACGTCCGCCCCGGCCGCGCCCTCAGCCGCCTGCTGCTCGGCGTTGTCCTGCTGCTGAACTCCTGCGTGCTGCTGTCGCAGCCCGATGCCACTCGGCTGGCCGCGCCCCGGCTCGACGAACTCAGCGGCCTGACCGTTTCCAAAGCCGATCCCACCGTGCTCTGGGGCCACAACGACAGCGGCGGCAAGGCCGAACTGTTCCGCATCGGCGTGGCTGGTGAAGACCTTGGCCGGCTCGCCGTGGCCGGTGCCCGGGCGTACGACTGGGAAGACATCAGCGCCTTCACCTGGCGCGGGCAGCCGGCGCTGCTGATCGCCGACGTCGGCGACAACCGCGGCGATCGGCCCAGCGTCACGCTGTACGCGGTGCGCGACCCGGGCCGCAGCGGCAAGAAGGCGACGCTGCTCTGGCAGCTCGATTTCCGCTACGACGGCGGCCCGCGCGACTGCGAGGCGGTGGCGGTCGACGAAGCCGATCACAGCGTGCTGCTGCTGACCAAGCGCGAGCAGCCGAAGCGGCTGTACCGGCTGCCGCTGCCGCGCAACCGGCCGCCGGTCGGCGTGGCGATAGCGGAATGGCTCGGCGACGTCGCCAGCGTGCCGCAGCCGACTCCGCTCGACCACCTCGCGAATCCGGTGCAGGCCGCCTACTTCGGCCAGCCGACCGCGATGGACCTGAGCCCGGACGGTCGCAGCCTGCTGGTGCTGACCTACAAGAACGCGCTGCGCTGGCGGCGCAGCGCAGGCCAGCCGTGGATCGCCGCGCTCGCCGCCGCACCGGAGGTGATTTCGCTGCCGTTCCTGCGCCAGGCCGAAGCCCTGGCGGTCACCGCCGACGGGCAGTCGATGTTCATCAGCAGCGAAGGCGTCGGCGCGCCGCTGCTGCGGGTGCCGCTGGCGCCCTAGGGGCTGCGCGCCTAGCCGAGCGCCGCCCAGCCGAGCAGGCCGGCGCCGAGCGCGATCCGGTACCAGGCGAACGCGGTGAAGCGGTGGGTCTGGATGTAGCGCAGCAGCCATTTGACCGCGATGAAGGCGACCACCGCCGATACCGTGAAGCCCACCGCCAGCTGGCCCCAGTCCTCGCTGCCGCCGCCGTGCTTCAGCTCGCCGTACAGCGAATAGGCGCTGGCGGCGTACATGGTCGGGATGCCGACCAGGAACGCGAACTCGGTGGCCGCCGCCCGGTTGGCGCCGCCGATCAGCATCGCCGCGAAGATCGTGGTGGCCGAGCGTGAGGTACCGGGAAACACGCCGGCCACCACCTGCCCGATGCCGACGGCGATCGCCACCGTCCACAGGATCTCGCCATGCGCCAGCCGCCGTCCGGCCAGCCATTCGGCCGCCAGCATCCAGACGCCGCCGATCACCAGCGCCAGCGCGATTGGCGTGATCTGGTCCGGCAGCTCGAAGCCGAGCTTCTTCACGATCAGCCCCAGCACCGCCGTGATCAGGAAGGCCACCGCCAGCTTGGCGATGTAGCGCCGCTGGCCGGCGTCGTCCAGGCCGGTGGCGAGCCGCCACAGCCGTTCGCGGTAGATCACCGTGACCGCCAGGATCGCGCCGGCCTGGATGACGATGTTGAAGAGCTCCGAACGCTGGCCGAGCCCGAACTGCTCGGCCAGCAGCAGATGGCCGGTCGAGGAAATCGGCAGGAACTCGGTGATGCCCTCGATGATGCCGAGCAGGATGACGTGCAGCAGATCGTTCACGGGATTCGCGGGCCGGTGGCGGGGCGGAGAAGGGCTGCAGCGATGGCCGATAATGCGGCCCGCAACAGGATAAAGGACCGGTGATGGGCAACGAGACGCAGGACAGGCTGTCGGGCGTGGCATTGGTCACGGGCGGCGCGCGCCGGGTCGGCGCGGCCATCGTCGAATGCCTGCATGGCAGCGGCATGAACGTGGTCATCCACTGCCGCAGCTCGGTTGCCGATGGCGCGGTGCTGGCCGCCCGCCTGAACGCACGGCGCGCCGATTCCGCCGCCGTGCTGCAGGCCGATCTGGCCGACGATGCCGCCATCGCCCGGCTGGCCGTCGCCGCCCATGCCCGCTGGGGCCGGCTCGACGCGCTGGTCAACAACGCCTCCGGCTACCAGCGCACGCCGATGGGATCGATCACGGCGGCCGTGTTCGATGCGCTGATCGCCTCCAACTTCAAGGCGCCGCTGCTGCTGACCCAGGCCTGCCTGCCGCTGTTCGGCGCCCGGGCGGCGGTGGTCAACATCCTCGACACGCTGGCCCGTCACGCCCGGCCCGGCTTCGCGCCGTACAACGCCGCCAAGAGTGCGCTGTGGTCACTGACCGAAACGCTGGCCGTGGAACTGGCCCCGCGTGTCCGCGTGAACGGAGTCGCCCCGGGTCACATCCTGTGGGCCGAATCCACGGCGCTGAACGCCGAGCAGCAGGCCGCCGAACTCGCCCGCATCCCGATGGCCCGCCTCGGCGAGCCGGACGAAATCGCCCGTGCGGTAGCGTTCCTGCTGGCGCCCGCCAGCGGCTACCTGAATGGCGTGATCCTGCCGGTGGATGGGGCGTTGCGGTTGAGGGGATGAACGTACGTTCGAGTCGACGTAGCCCGGATAGAGCAACGCGAAATCCGGGGCGCCGCGCACGTCGGAGATGGTGCTTCCCGGATTTCCCTGCGCTCTATCCGGGCTACGCGTACTGCATTCATTCTTCCGATATCGGCGGGTCGCGGTCCGCCCTACGGTCGCGCGGTCATGCGCCATCGGGCTCCCGCATCCACGCCGGGATATTCCGCTGTCCATGCAGCACACGCCAGACGTCGATGTGGTCCGGCTGCTCGATGTAGAAAACGAGGTGCGGGTAGCGCGTCAGCGGCCGAGCGCGCAGCCCCGGCAGGCTGAGCTCATGGGCGTAGCGCGGAGATCCTGCGGCGGGATGGCGGCCGATATGGCGGTAGGCCTTTTCCAGCGCATCGATGAAGCCGAGGGTCACCGCTGCGCCCGCACTATTTCGGTAGTCGGTGATGATCGCATCCACATCCCGGTTGGCCTGCTCACGCGGGATGACGGGTTTGGCCTTCACCCCTTTGCAGTGGGTTGGGCAGCGTTACGTACCCGATCCCGCAGGCCTTCGAAGTAGCGGGCATCGGCGGGTGCTGCTGGAGGCGACGCTGCTCCGGCCAGCAGCAGGCCGCGCAGTTGCAGGCGATCCTGATCCTTGCGGATCAACTCGCGGACGTACTCGCTGCTGGTGCCGTAACCACGCTGGCTGACCTGCTCGTCGACAAAGGATTTGAGGGTGTCAGGCAGAGAGATGTTCATCGTGCTCATGGCGGGAGCGTGGGTTGTTTGGCAAATTTTGGCAAGACCCGCATCCCTGAACGGCCTGGACTTTGCGCCGCAGGGCGTCTCCAACGTCGTTTGGCTTGATGCCGTTCAGCCGCGCCCCACCACCACCCGCGCCTCACCCACCAACTCACCATCGGCACCAAACCGCCGTTCGGCAAACAGCGCACGGCCATCACGGCCGAGCATGACGATCTGGCTGGCGCGGGTGCCGTAGCCGGGCAGCGTGATGAACGCGGAGGCCAGCATCCGTTCGCGTTCCAGGCCGATGCCGGTGTCGGGTAGCTCGCGGTCGGCCGGCCGATGCTCGTCGGCCAGCGCGGTGTACAGCGGTTCGAGGTCGGCGGCTTCGTCCGGCAGCGCGTTGCGGCCGGTGGGACTGTCGAGCCACTGGCGCAGCGCGGCGACCAGTTGACGGGTCTTCGGCCACGGTGATTCGAAGCGGCCGTTGGACAGGCCGTAGATGCCGGGCTGCACGGCTTCCCAATGTGGCTTCGGGCGATTGGTGGCGACGATCAGGTCGTCGCCGTCCCACAGCAGCAGGTTGAACGGGCCGTAGTCGTTGCCGTCGACTCGGCGCAGTTCGGCGAACGCCACCGCCAGGTCATCACCAGCGAGGAAGCCGCGCACCAGCTCGCCGCGCGACTGCGCCGGCTGCGGTGGCGTGGCTTCGCGGAAATTGGTGACGGCGGCCAGACGCGGCCGGCGGCGGTCGATTGCCAGCCAGCCGCCACCGGCTTGCAGGTCGCGGCCGCCGAGAATGTCCGGGTAGTCCTGCCAGGGGCCGAGCGGGGCGGCGGGCCGGCCGTGGAACTCGTCGCGATTGGCGATCAGCACCAGCGGGCAGGCGGGATGAACGTGGTAAGCGAAGGCGATCAGGCACATGCCGGAAATGATGCCCGATCGCCGCTGGCCCGCGCAGCGAACGGCGGCGCGAGGCACACTCCGGCATCCCTTTCCTGAATCCCCCTACGCCATGGCCTCACGCAAGCGCAGTGCCGAAGCGCCGACGCCGTACGAACACGAGCAGCTGGCGCGGATCACCGAATGGCGCAACGACGCGCCGGATTTCTTCAGCCAGGCGTTCGGCCGTGCGTTGTCGCCGGCGGCCAAGGCGGTGCAGCGGACGATCCCGGTCGACTGGCTGCGCGCGGCGCTCGACGGCGTGCAGCGCACTTCGGCGCGGATGGCCGATCGCCGCTCGGTGCTGCGGGCGGCCGGTGTCGACGATCTGGCGGCGCTGGCGGCCGGGTCGCTGGAATCCTGCGATCGGGTGGCGGCCAGGATCGGCCGGCGCGGCGCGGCGCTGGCCGGCGGCAGCGGTGCGCTGTTCGGCGTCGCCGGTGCGGCCGGGCTGGTGGCGGACGTGCCGACGCTGCTGGTGCAGGCGTTCCGAGTGATTCATCGCACCGGCCTGTGCTACGGCGAGGACTGCACGGACGAATCACTGAAGCGCCTGCCGGTGGCGATCTTCGCGCTGGCCTCGGCCAACACGCTGGAAGAGAAGCAGGCAGCGCTGGAGGCGATCGAGCACGACGCCGCTGCCAGCGATGCCGCGATTCGCGATGGTCTGGAACGCGCCGCCGAACGCGAGCTGGCCAAGGAAGCGACGGTGTTCAGCATCAGCAACCTGTCGTCGGCGATCGCCCGCCGGCTCGGGCTGGCCAAGGCCGGCGGCTCGCTGCCGCTGATGGGCGCGTTCGTCGGCGCGGCGGTCAATGCCTGGTACCTGAACGAAGTGGCCCACGCGGCGCGTGTCGCCTTCCGGCTGCGCTGGCTACGGCGGCGGCGCTGGCCGGCGTCGCTCGACGCCCCGGCTACGGCGCCGGTGCTGCCCGGCAAGGCTCAGGGGATCGATCGCGCCAGCCGCAGGCCGTCCGAGCCGTCGTCGTAATAGCCGGGCAAGGCGGCGACCGTGCGGTAGCCGAGCCGGTCGTACAGTGCCCGGGCGGCGGCATTGTCGGCGCGCACTTCCAGGCTTACGCGCTGGCAGCCTTCGGAAGCGGCCAGCGCCTGCAGCGCTTCGACCAGCCGCCGGCCGAGACCCGAGCCGCGCGCCTCCGGGGCCACCACCACCGAGTAGATGCGGATCGCCCGGCTGCCGGCCCGGCGCAGGCCGATCAGGTTGCCGAGCATCGCGCCGGTGCCGTTTTCGGCCACCAGCACCCGCGCCGTTGGCGCCTGCAGCAGGTGGCGCAGGCTGCGCCGGGACATGCGGTCGGACGGGAACAGCGCTTCCAGTGCCTGCATCGCGTCGACATCGCGAGGCCGGCCGCGACGGATGACCGCGCCGGCCGCGAGCTCAGGCGCGGCAGCCATCAGTCCGGCTCGCGCATCCGGGTCTGGGCATCCAGTTTCTTGACGAAGTAGGCCATGATCCGGCGGTAGATCGCTTCCTTCAGCACCAGGTCTTCCACGCCCCAGTCGATGTTCGGGTTGTCGTTGACCTCGATCACCTTGACGACGTTGCCGAACTGCTTGAGGTCGACGCCGTAGAGCCCGTCGCCGACCGCCCGCGCCGCCTGCACGGCCACGTTCAGCACCGCCTTCGGCACATGCTCGACGGCCAGGGTCTCGTGGTCGCCTTCGGACTTCGCACCCTTGGCGTCGCGCTTCACCACCTGCCAGTGCGCCTTGGCCATGAAGTAGCGGCAGGCGTACAGCGGCTGGCCATCGAGCACGCCGACCCGCCAGTCGTACTCGGTCGGCTCGAAGGCCTGGGCGACGATCAGGTCCGAGCGCTCCAGGAACTCGCGCGTCTCGCGCTTGAACGCCGCCGCGTTGTCGACCTTGATCACGCCTTTCGAGAACTGCGAATCCGGCTGCTTCAGCACCATCGGGAAGCCGAGCTGGCGCACCACTTCATCCAGGTTCGCGCGGTGCACCAGCAAGGTCTTCGGCTGCGGGATCCGGTGCCGTTCCATCAGCTGGGCCAGGAACACCTTGTTGGCGGCGCGCAGGATCGATTCCGGATGATCGACCACCACCAGGCCTTCGCGTGCGGCCCGACGGGCGAAGCGATAGGTGTGATGGTTGACCGCCGTGGTTTCGCGGATGAACAGCGCGTCGTACTCCGCGACGTGGCCGTAGTCGCCCTTGTCGAGGAAATCGACCGAGAAGCCGAGGTCCTCGGCGGCCTTCTCGAAGGCCTTCAGCGCCCGCGCATTCGACGGCGGTTCCTTTTCGTCCTCGTTGACCAGGATCGCCAGGTCGTAGCGGGTCGAATCGCGGCGCTTCGGCGGCGCGCGCCGGCGCGTGAAGTAGTCGCGCGCGGTCTGGTACAGGAATTCGTGATGGCTGGCCGGCACTTCGCCGAGCGCAATCGGGCCCAGGGTGTCGACCCGCCATTCGTCGCCACGCCAGACAAACTTGGCCTGCAGCAGCGGCGCCGGGAACAGGTTGAACAGCGCCCGCGCCAGCTTTTCGTGGCGCACGAACGGGCTGTCGCCGAAATAGACGTTCAGCACGTATTCGCTGGAGCCGAGCCGGGCCAGGCTCTTCTGCATCAGCTCCTCGATCTCGTCGTTCAGCACGGACGGCGATTCGGCGAGCTTCAGATCCTGCACCGTGGTGATGTCCGGCAGGATGCGGTGACCGCGGGCGCCGGCCAGCAGCGACACGTAGTAGCCGGTGGTCTGGTAGCTGAAGGTGCGGCACAGGTTGTAGACGCGCGCGCCGCGGATGCGCGTGAACTCGTCGTGCGTCAGGTACTTCCAGGCCGTCACCACCTCGACGCCGGGAATCTCCACCGGCCAGTCGGCCAGCTGATCGACCACCACCAGCCCGCTCATGCGAGCGGACCCGGGGCGGGGCTGAATTGCGGAGGGTCGTCGGCGGTGTCGCCGAAGGAATCGGCACCATCGACAGCGTGTGGATCGGGCATTCGTGGGTCTGGCGGGCGGAGGCGGGCAAGGCTTCCCGGGCGGCGAAAATGCTAGCACGCGCCCCGTGCGCGATCGGCGTCGCACATCAGCGTCTGGCGAAACGCGGGGCGGCCACTGAAGATTCGCCATCCGCCCCGCTGCTGAAGAGGTTCGCGACATGATTCTGGGACTCCGCACCGCCATCTACCCGGTCCCCGACCTTGCGGCCGGCAAGGCTTTCTACAGCGCCGTGCTTGGGGTCGAGCCGTACTTCGACGAGCCCTACTACGTCGGCTACCAGGTCGGCGGCTTCGAACTCGGACTGCTGCCGGACGAAACCCCGCATGCCGATGGCTGCGAAGCGCTGTGGGGCGTGGCCGACGCCGACGCCGCCTACGCCCAGCTGCTGACGCTGGGTGCGAAGCCGCTGGTGCCGGTCAAGGACGTCGGCGGCGGCATCCGCGTGGCTGACGTGCTCGATCCCTTCGGCAACCGCTTCTCGATCATCGAGAACCCGCATTTCGATCCGCGCGCAGTCCGGTGATCCGCCGCCGGCGTGTGGCCGTAGCCGCCGCGCCAATGCTGTAACGATCAGGGCGAGTGCCAGACAAAATGCCCAAAGCCGCGCGGCCCGTCGGCGGTTTCGGCGCTGCCGGTGATTGCCAGCGTGGCGGCGTCGATCCGCTGCACCGTGTTGCTTTCCCAGTTCACCACCAGCACCGAGCGGCCGTCCGGGCTGGCTTCGATGCCTTCCGGGTAGTCGCCTACCGCAATCGTCGCCAGCGGCGCGAGGCTGCCGGTGTCGAACACGCTGACCGTGGCCGCGTACTGGTTGCTGACAAAGGCGCGACCGTTCGGTGTCAGCGCCACCGCGTACGGCCGCTCGCCGACCGCAACGGTGCCGATCACGGTGGCCCGCGCCACGTCGATCACGGTCACGTTGTTGCTGCCGACATTGGCCGTGTAGGCGCGTGCGCCATCGGCGGACAGCGTGACGCCGAACGGCCGGGTGCCGACCTTCACCGTCGCGCGCACCGTGAAGCGGGCGGTGTCGATGATCGAGACCTGGTCGGCGTCGCGATCGGCGCTGATCAGGGTCCGGCCGTCGCCGCTGATCGCCAGCCCGGACGGCGATTCGCCGACCGCAACGAAGCCGATGACCGCGCGCTTGAGCGGATCGACCGCGTAGACGCGGTGCTGGTACCAGTCGGCGACATAGACCGGTGCGCCGGAAGGATGCACGGCGATGCCCAGCGGCCCGCCGCCGACCTCGATGCGGCCGACGACCGCGCGTGCCGCCGTGTCGATCATCGTCACGAACCGGCCTTCCGGGCTCGTCACATAGGCGCGGCCGGCCTGCTGCGCCACCGCGACGCCGGCCGGTTTGCCGGCGACCGGGATGTCGGCGAGCCGCTGCATCGTCGCAAGGTCGATCACCGTCACCCGGTTGGCGACCTGGGCCGGCACGAAGGCGAGATCGCCGGCAACTGCGGCGGGTGCCGAAAACAGCAGCGCCGCGACCGGCAGAGCCAGTCGCGGCGCGTGGCGCAGCCGATCGCTCACTTCGCTTCGAGCGACTTCTTCAGTTCGGCGAGTGTCGTGGTGTACAGGCCCTTGACGGCGGCTTCCGAGGCGTCGTCGTTCAGCTCCGGCGGCGGGTCGTTGTTCGGATAGCCGCGATAGAAGCCGGCCTTCCATTCGACCGTGCTCTTGCTGCCATCGCCGCTGACCTTGATGGTCGACGCGTAGTTGGTGACCGGCAGCACCTTGGGGTCGACCTTGGTGATCTTGTAGCCGAGCGTCTTGCCGTCGGCATCGAAGCGGGTCAGTTCTTCTTCGACGGTCGGCGCGCCGTCGCCCTTCAGGGTTAGCACGCGGGTGGCGCCGACGGCATTGCCGCCGGTGCCGACGGTCTTGGCGACCGCCGGAATCCACGAGGCGTCGTCGAACTTCGCGAGCCGTGCCCAGACCTTGTCGGCGGGGGCGGTGATCTCGATCGATTCGGTGACCTTCAGCCGCGACGGGCCGTGGCCCAGCGCCAGCGACGGCAGCGCGGCGAGCGCGACAGCGGCAACGAGTGATGTCAGCTTCAGCACGGCAACTCCTCCGGTTCTTTGTTCAGGGCGCTTCTTCGAGCGTGCCGGGAGTTTATCGTTCGCGGTCGCCGATCGCCGGCATGTCGGGATCGAGTGTCGGCGGGCGGTCGGCGACGGCCGTCGGCAGCAGGCGCGGCGGCTGGCGGTGGCGGGTCAGGCGTTCGAACGCCTGGCCGTAGCGCAGCAGGCGCGCCTCGCTCCAGGCCGGGCCGATGAACGACAGGCCGACCGGCAGGCCGTCGATCGCGCCCATCGGCACCGTCAGATGCGGATAGCCGGCCACGGCCGGCGCCGTGGACACAGCGGTCCCGGCATCGCGATCGCCGAGCGTGTGGTCGGTCAGCCAGGCCGGGCTGGCGGTCGGGGCGATCAGCACATCGAGGCGATCCTTCTTCAGCGCCGCGTCGATGCCGTCGACGCCGGCCAGCTTCAGCGCCCGGGCGCGGGCCTTGCGGATGCGGGCATCGCTGGCCGGCGGGCTGGCGGCCGACAGCCGCAGCAGGTCCTGGTTGTAGCCGGGCAGCATGCGTGCGGCCTGGCGTTCGTTGTCGGTGATCAGATCGCCCAGCCGCTTCGGCGCGGCCGCATCAAGGCCGGCCAGATAGCGCTCGACGCCGTCCCGGAATTCGGCGGCCAGCACCGCGATCTCGTCCTGCTGGTATTCGCCGGCGTGTGGCAGCGCGACGTCGTCGACGATCACCGCACCGGCGGCCCGCAGCGCGGCGATCGCCTCGCCGAAGCGCTGCGCGACTCGGGTCGGTTGCGCCGACAGCGGGCGCAGCACGCCGATCCGCACGCCTTCGAGCGTGGCGGTGTCGAGCCCGCAGTGGAAGCATTCGGCGGCGCGCTTGCCGCTCAGTCCGGCGGTGGCGGCATCGGCCGGATCGCGACCGGCGATCAGGTCCAGCAGCAGCGCGGCATCGGCGACGCTGCGCGCCATCGGCCCGGCGGTGTCCTGGCTGTCGGCCACCGGGATGATGCCGCTGCGCGACACCCGGCCGCGGGTCGGCTTCAGGCCGACGATGCCGTTGACCGCGCTCGGGCAGACGATCGAGCCATCGGTCTCGGTGCCGATCGCCACCGGCGACAGGTTGGCGGCCACGGCCACGGCCGAGCCGGCGCTGGAGCCGCAGGGGTTGCGGTCCAGCGCGTACGGATTGCGGGTCTGGCCGCCCCGGGCGCTCCAGCCGCTGACCGCGTGGGTCGAGCGCCAGTTGCCCCATTCGCTGAGGTTGGTCTTGCCGAGGATGATCGCGCCGGCGGCGCGCAGCCGCTCGACGACGTAGGCGTCGGCGGTCGGCCGGTGGCCGATGAGTGCCAGCGAGCCGGCCGTGGTTTCCATCGCTTCCCGGCCCTGGCCGACGGTCGCAATGTTGTCCTTCACCAGCACCGGAATGCCGTGCAGCGGCCCGCGCAGCTGGCCGGCCTTGCGCTCGGCATCGCGCAGCTCGGCGATCGCCATCGCGCCCGGATTGATCTCGATCACCGCGTGCAGGCCGGCGTCGCCGCGATCAAGGGCGGCGATGCGCGCCAGATGGAAGCTGACCAGGTCACGCGAGCTGAGCCGCCCCTCGGCCAGCCAGGCCTGCAGCGTCGACAGGCTGGCGTCCTCGATGGCCGGCAGCGCCGCGCGCGCCTCGACTGCCGGCGTGGTCGATAGCGACGAAGGTGCGGTGGCCTGCCGGGCCGGCGTACTGCAGGCGGACAGCGTCGCCAGGGCAGCCGGCAGCAGGATTAGAGGGAGACGTCGAAGCATGGCGATGGTGGCGGATGAGGGGCGGCAGGACCGGAAAACCAGAACGCCGACTTTCGTCGGCGTTCGGGATACAGCTTCGGCAATCAGGCTCAGGCGGCAGCCGATTCGCTGCGGCCGCGCTTGCGCTCGTGTTCCTTGAGGAACTTCTTGCGGATGCGGATCGACACCGGCGTCAGTTCGACGAGTTCGTCCTCGTTGATGAACTCCAGCGCCTGTTCCAGCGAATGCTTGACCGGCGGCGTCAGTAGCACGTTCTCATCCGAGCCCGAGGCGCGCATGTTGGTGAGCTTCTTGCCCTTCAGCACGTTGACCACGAGGTCGTTGTCGCGCGAGTGGATGCCGACGATCTGGCCTTCGTACACGTCCACCGCCGGGTCGACCATCATGCGGCCGCGCTCCTGCAGGTTGAACAGCGCGTACGGCGCGGTCTTGCCCTGCTCGTTGGAGATCAGCACGCCGTTGTGGCGGTTGCCGATGTTGGCGTTGTCGGCCTTCGGTCCGAAGTGATCGAAGTTGTGGAACAGCAGGCCGGTGCCCGAGGTCATCGACATGAATTCGGTCTGGAAGCCGATCAGGCCGCGCGACGGAATGGTGTACTCGAGACGCACGCGACCCTTGCCGTCCGGGACCATGTTGGTCATCTTGCCGCCGCGCTCGGCGAGGCCCTGGATAACGCCGCCCTGATTGGCTTCCTCGACATCGGCAACCAGCGTTTCGTACGGCTCGTGCATCACGCCGTCGATTTCCTTCTGGATCACTTCCGGACGGGCAACGGCGATCTCGTAGCCTTCGCGGCGCATGTTCTCGAGCAGGATGCCGAGGTGCAGCAGGCCGCGGCCCGAAACCTTGAACTGGTCGCCAGCGGCGCCCTGTTCGACTCTCAGCGCCACGTTGGTCTTCAGCTCGCGCTGCAGGCGGTCGCCGATCTGCCGCGAGGTGACGAACTTGCCTTCCTTGCCCGCGAACGGCGACTTGTTGACCTCGAACATCATGCTCATGGTCGGTTCGTCGACCTGCAGCGTGGCCATCTGTTCCGGGTTCTTCAGGTCGCAGATGGTCTCGGAAATGCCGAGGTCGGCGATGCCGGTGATGGCGACGATGTCGCCGGCTTCCGCTTCCTGCACCTCGATCTTGTCGAGGCCCATGAAGCCGAGCACCTGCAGCACCTTGCCGGTGCGCACCGTGCCGTCACGGCCGACCACCGACACCTGCTGGTTCGGCTTGACCTTGCCGCGGGTGATGCGGCCGGTGCCGATGACGCCGACGTACGAGGAGTAGGCCAGCGAGGTGACCTGCATCTGGAACGGGCCGTCGGTGTTGACCTTCGGCGGCGCGACGTTGTCGACGATGGCCTGGAACAGCGGGTCCATGTTGCCTTCGCGGATGTCCGGGTTGTCGCCGGCATAGCCGTTCAGCGCCGAGGCGTAGACGATCGGGAAGTCGAGCTGCTTGTCGGTGGCGCCGAGGCGGTCGAACAGGTCGAACACCTGGTCGATCACCCAGTGCGCGCGAGCACCCGGACGGTCGATCTTGTTGACCACGACGATCGGATTCAGGCCCATGCCGAAGGCCTTCTGGGTCACGAAGCGGGTCTGCGGCATCGGGCCGTCGGCGGCGTCGACCAGCAGGCAGACGCAGTCGACCATCGACAGCACGCGCTCGACTTCGCCGCCGAAGTCGGCGTGTCCCGGTGTGTCGACGATATTGATGCGGTATTCGATGTTGGTGCGCTTGTCGAGCCAGCGGATCGCCGTGTTCTTCGACAGGATCGTGATGCCGCGTTCGCGCTCGAGGTCGTTCGAGTCCATGACCCGCTCGCCGAGGTTTTCACGGGCATCGAGCGTCTGCGACTGGCGCAGCAGCTTGTCGACGAGGGTGGTCTTGCCATGATCGACGTGCGCGATGATGGCGATGTTGCGGAGATTCTCGAGGCTCACGATCTTGCTTCCGGTTTGCGCCCAGTGAGGGGCTGTTGCGGCTGCTTGCTGCGGCGCAGCAAGAAAAAGATCGCAGATTGTACGCATCTCGGCGTGAAAAGGCATGCGCCGTTCGCGAAAATCGTGCCGGATTCTCGACGGACGGCAGTTCCGGACCGGCGATCCCCGGCCTCGGCGTGCCGAGGCCGTACGCTGTCGACTCTTTGAAGGAGCGAGAGGATGCGATTCAGGATGCCTGCGGCCCTTGCCGCGTCCGTGGTGGTGGTGGCGGCAGCAGCGCCGGCGGTGGCGGGCCCGCTGGGCGATTTCGCCCAGAAAGCCTACGAGGCGACCCGCCGCGCCAACGGCAGCGGCCTGCCCGGCGAGGCCGACATCGGCACGGCCCTGCGCGAAGCGCTGGCCCAGGGGGCCGGCAACGCCGTGCGGCAGCTGGGCCAGACCGACGGCTACTGGCAGAACCCGCAGTTCCGGATTCCGCTGCCGAAAAAGCTGCTCAAGGCTGACGCGCTGCTGCGTGGTTTCGGTGCCGGTCCCCGGCTCGACGAGCTGCACCTGTCGATGAACCGGGCAGCGGAATCGGCAGTGCCGGCCGCGGCCGAGGTGTTCTCGGGCGCGATCCGGCAGATGACGCTGACCGATGCGCGCGCCATCCTCGACGGCGCGCCGGATGCCGCCACCCAGTATTTCCGGCGCAGCAGCAGCGATGCTCTGCTGGCGCGCTTCCGGCCGATCGTCGCCGGCATCACCGCCCAGGCCGGACTCGCCCAGCAGTACAAGGCGGTGCTGGCCAGCGCCGGCCCGCTGGCGGCGACGCTCGGCGCGCCCGATCTCGACAGCTACGTCGCCCAGAAGGCGCTCGACGGCCTGTTCCTGCGGGTGGCCGAGGAAGAAAAGGCGATCCGCGACAACCCCGCTGCCCGTACCACGGCGCTGATGAAGCAGGTCTTCGGGCGCCGCTAGCGGGCGGTTGTCGTCGCGGTCGCGGCGGAGTCGGGGCGCGACAGCTGCGCGAGGTCGTCGGCCAGCTCCTGCACCGTGGCCTGCAGCCGGTCGCGCTGGCCTTGATCGGCGGCGTTCAGCAGGGTGATCAGCAGCGCCCGCGCGCGGGCCCGGTCGGCCTCGCTGCGTGCCTGTTCCTGCGGATCGGCCGCTGCCGTCAGCCGGGCCAGCAGCCCGGGTTCGCGCCGGCTGGCGAGGCCGGCCACCAGCCGCTGGTGACGGGCCAGCCGCACCGCCGCCTGTTCAGCCGGCGACCGTTCCAGCGTCTGTTCGCGCGGCCAGGCGGCATCGAGCAGGGCCAGCTGCTGCGCGTTCAGCGCACCGATCCAGCGATCCAGGCTGTCGCGCCATTCGCGGCGCCAGTGCTTGCGGCGATCGTCAGGGCTGTCGTCGGCGTGGCGGCGCGCCTGCTTGTCGAGCGCCTTGCGCCGACTGCGGTCGTATTCGGCGATCTGTACATCGGCCAGTGTGGCCAACAGCCGCTCGGTGCCGGGCTGAGCCTGTTGCCACAGTGCATCGCCGTGGATCTCGGCAGCGGCGAGCGCGGCGTCGACGGCGGAGCCCAGCGGCTGTCCGCGTTCGATCGCGGAAGCAAGAATCCGGAGATCGGCGGCGTAGCGCGGCAGCTGGGTCTGGCGGTGCCAGCGCTGCAGCGCCTGGAATTCCGCCGTGAAGGCCGCTTTCTGGGCGGCGTCGAGGTCGATCTCGCGATCGATTTCCCAGCGCGCCAGACGTTCGAGCTGGTTGTAACCCAGTTTCAGCCCGGTGCTGCAGCCACTGCCGGCGAGCAGCAGCAGGCCTGTCAGCACAATCGTCACGGCGCGCGACAGGGCCATCATCGGCAAACCGGAATGGCGGCGGGTGTGTTCCGGGAGGCGCGCGCCACGACCGGAAGTTCGCGACGGCGACGGCCGGCAGGCCGTCGCCGTCGCAGGCGATCAGTCGACTTCGACCATCTGGAAGTCCGCCTTGCCGGCGCCGCAGTCCGGGCAGGTCCAGTCTTCCGGCACGTCCTCCCAGCGGGTGCCCGGCTTGATCCCTTCCTCGGGAACGCCCTTGGCCTCGTCGTAGACGAAATCACAGACCAGACAACGCCACTTCTTCATTGCAAACCCCGTCGATTGGATAAATGAAAGCGGTGCCCGGCGTGCCGATCGCATCGGCCGGCCGTCGCACCGCTCATGACCGCCGCGCAAGCGGCTTGCGCGTGCCGACATTATGCGGCGGCGTCGCGAACTTCTGCCAACACGCGGCCAACACGCAGACAACGGGCGAAAAGCGACTTCCGGCTTCAGCCCGCGTCCGGCTGGCCCGCAGCAGTTGCCGCGCCGCGCAGTGCTTCGAGCGCGGCGAGGCTGTCGGGCGATGGATTGACCGGCTCGGAGCGGCCGTCGAGCAGATCCGTCGCCAGCCGGCTGGCGCGCAGCGACAGCTGCGTGCGGTCGTCAATGCCGATGAAGCGCACCAGATCTTCCGCCGGATAGTGGCTGGCCAGCTTCAGCCAGCGGGTCTGCTGGCGATCGCCATCGAAGACCCGGAACCAGGTGTCCGGGATCAGCACCCTGGCCAGCAGCGCCGGCGCCGGGACCGGCAGGCGTGGCGGCAAATCCGGAGCTGCCGCCGTCGTCGGTGCCGGTGCCGGCGCAGACCGTGCGGCAGCGGCCGGCTGCGCATCGCACTGCGCCCAGCTGGCCGGCAGGCCGTCGATCAGCTGGCCGGCGCGGGCGGCGCTCATGCCGGTGCCGAGCAGGGCCTCGCGCAGTTCGGCTAGCAGCGTGCGCCGCCGCTGCTGGTCCTGCTCGCCGGGCGGATGCGGCGCCGACAGGCTGTCGAACACCCGGTCGAGCAGGCCATCGGCCGCGCGGAAGCGGTCGCTGTCGCGGCCGTCGTGCAGCAGGCGCAGCGCCAGCAGCGGGCCGATGCCGGAGCGCAGCAGCACCAGCAACGGCGGCGGCAGCGCGCGGCCGGCGATGCGCTGCTCCAGTTCGCGCGCCACCTCGTTGCGAACCTGGCGCAGCAGCAGGCGGCGCTGTTCGCGCAATTCGCTGCGCAGCGCCGCAATCACCTGCTGCAGGGCGGCCGTGCCGGCATCGGCGGCGTGGCCGGCCAGCGCCGCTTCCAGCAGCCCGTCCAGATGGTTCGCGCGCTGCGGGTCGAACCGGGCGGCCTCGGTGCTGGCGAGCAGTTCCGCCAGCAGCGTCGGCAGCGGCGCCTGCGCTGCCGGCAGCGCGGTGCCGCCGGCCGGCGGCAGCATGACGGCGGCCAGCTGCGCCAGCAGTGCGTTGATCCGCGCCTGGCTGCTGTCGGGCAGCAGTGGCATGGCCGGCCATGCGGCCGCAGTAGCAGGCTGCGGGGGCCGCCCGGGCATGACCGGCAGTGCGCCGGCGCGTCCCGGCGGCGGCGCGACGATGCCGGCGCGATAGCCGTGCCGCTCGAGGGTGTCCAGCGCCTGGGCGATCAGCCGCTGGAAGTCGCGACAGAGGACGCGCTCGAACAGCTTGCAGACGATCAGCCTGATCTCGAAGCCGGCGCGCAGCGCCGCCATCGCGGTGGCGAACGCTGCGCCGATGCCGGCCGGTGTCAGCGCGGCGTCCGGGATGCGGATGCCGTCGGCGCGCGCCGCGTCGAGGCGGCTGCGCAGCGCCTGCAGCGCCGGGCCGAACTGGCCTTCGAGGCGGGCTGCGAGGTTGCCGACGGCGATGCGTTCCTCCAGCTCCTCGGTCGGCTGGAGGCGCAGTTCGTCCGGTTCGTCGCCCGTCGTCGTGCCGGTGGTCGCCGTCACGAAGCCGGCAGTGACGGCCCGCGAGAACGCGCTGCTGAAGCCGGCGCGGTCCAGGCGCAGCACCCGCATGGTGTCGATGAACTGCCGCCGCTCGACATCGCTGGCGGCGGTCTCGCTCATCCGGAACAGGGCGTCGTCGGCACTGTCGAGCATCTGCCGGGCCAGATCGTCGAGCACCGTCACGCAGCCGCTGGACAGCGCCCGGCACAGGTCGGCAGCGCCGGCAGATGCGGCGGCAGCAGCGTCCGGCGCAGCCGGAACGAACAGGGGGTGGACCGTGGCGGCCATCGGCAACGCGGCGGAAAGACGGGCTCGACCTTGATCCTCTACGCCTCGGCCGTCGATGCCGGCGGCAGCGGACGCGGGGCAATGGCGATCCGACATGCGGCGCGGCGGTCGCTCCGTCGTGTCGCCATCCGCCTATCCGCATGGAGGGATACAATCGCGCCGCTCAACCGGATGCCCGCCATGCTCGATGCCCCGCTTTCCTTTGACCCGCAAGCCCTCGCTGCCCGCCTCGAGGCGATCGCGCGGGAGCGCATCCTGATCATCGATGGCGCGATGGGCACGATGATCCAGCGCTACAAGCTGTCGGAATCGGATTACCGGGGCGAGCGCTTCAAGGCCTGGCCGCACGACCTGAAGGGCAACAACGATCTGCTGGTGCTGACCCAGCCGCACATCGTTCGCGAGATTCACCGGCAGTATCTGGAAGCCGGTGCCGACATCATCGAGACCAATACCTTCAACTCGCAGACCATTTCGCTGGCCGACTACAAGATGGAGTCGCTGGCCTACGAGCTGAATGTCGAGGCTGCGCGCATCGCCCGCATCGAGACCGATTCGATCTCGACCCCGGACAAGCCGCGCTTCGTCGCCGGCACGCTCGGGCCGACCAACCGCACTGCCAGCATCAGCCCGGACGTCAACGACCCCGGCGCTCGCAACGTCAGCTACGCCCAGCTGGTCGCCGCCTATGCCGAGTGCACGCGCGGCCTGATCGACGGCGGCGCGCACATCATCATGATCGAGACGATCTTCGACACCTTGAACGCCAAGGCGGCGGTGTTCGCGGTCGAGCAGGTCTTCGAGGAGCGCGGCTACAAGCTGCCGGTGATCATCAGCGGCACGATCACCGATGCCTCCGGCCGCACCCTGAGTGGCCAGGTCACCGAAGCGTTCTGGAACTCGCTGTCCCACGCGCGGCCGTTCGCGATCGGCCTGAACTGCGCGCTCGGGGGCCGCGACATGCGGCCGTACATCGCCGATCTGGCCCGGATCGCCGACTGCTACGTCAGTGCCTATCCGAATGCCGGCCTGCCGAATGCGTTTGGCGAGTACGACGAGTTGCCAGATGAAACGGCCGCGATCGTCGCCGAGTTCGCCGACAGCGGGCTGGTCAACATCGTCGGCGGCTGCTGCGGCACCAGCCCGCCACATATCGCCAGCATCGCGAAGTTCGTCGCCGGCAAGAAGCCGCGCGTGCCGGGCAAGTTGCCGATGGCCTGCCGGCTGGCCGGCCTGGAGCCGCTGACCATCGACGAAAGCCTGGGCTTCGTGAACGTCGGCGAGCGCACCAATGTCACCGGCTCGGCGAAGTTCCGCGACCTGATCAAGGCCGGCGACTACACGGCCGCTGTCGCTGTCGCTCGCCAGCAGGTCGAGGCGGGCGCGCAGGTCATCGACGTCAACATGGACGAGGGCATGCTCGATGGCCGCGCAGCGATGGTCCGCTTCCTGAACCTGATCGCCAGCGAGCCGGACATCTCGCGCGTGCCAGTGATGATCGACTCCTCGAAATGGGAGGTCATCGAAGCTGGCCTGCAGTGCGTGCAGGGCAAGCCTATCGTCAATTCGATCTCGATGAAGGAAGGCGTCGAGAAGTTCATCGAACAGGCCAAGCTGTGCCGGCGCTACGGCGCGGCGGTGGTGGTGATGGCCTTCGACGAACAGGGCCAGGCCGACACCTTGGAACGCCGCAAGACGATCTGCGAGAAGGCCTACCGCATCCTGGTCGACGAAGTCGGCTTTCCGCCGGAAGACATCATCTTCGACCCCAACGTGTTTGCCGTCGCCACCGGCATCGAAGCCCACAACAACTACGGTGTGGATTTCATCGAGGCGGCGCGCTGGATCCGCCAGAACCTGCCGGGCGCGCATATCTCCGGCGGCGTGTCGAACGTGTCGTTCTCGTTCCGCGGCAACAACCCGGTTCGCGAAGCGATCCACGCGGTGTTCCTGTACCACGCGATCCGCGCGGGCATGGACATGGGCATCGTCAACGCCGGCAGCCTGGTGATCTATTCGGAGATCGATCCGGAACTGCGCGAGAAGATCGAGGACGTGATCCTCAACCGCAAGCCGGGTACCGAGGCGACCGAAGCGCTGGTCGAGATCGCGCCGCGCTTCAAGGGTGACGGCACGAAGGCGGAGGTGGCGGATGAAGCCTGGCGCGCGTTGCCGGTCGGCGAGCGCATCACCCACGCGCTGGTCAAGGGCATCGACGCCTTCGTCGAGGCCGACACCGAGGAACTGCGCGCCGAGATCGCCGCTCGTGGCGGCCGGCCGATCGAGGTCATCGAAGGTCCGCTGATGAGCGGCATGAACGTGGTGGGCGACCTGTTCGGCGCCGGCAAGATGTTCCTGCCGCAGGTGGTGAAATCGGCCCGCGTGATGAAGAAGGCGGTCGGCTATCTGATTCCGTTCATCGAGGCGGAAAAGAAGCCCGGCGATGCCGCGCAGGCCAAGGGCAAGATCCTGATGGCGACGGTCAAGGGCGATGTCCACGACATCGGCAAGAACATCGTCGGCGTCGTGCTCCAGTGCAACAACTACGAGGTCGTCGACCTCGGCGTGATGGTGCCGGCGCAGAAGATTCTCGATGCCGCCCGCGAGCACAACGTCGACATCATCGGACTCAGCGGCCTGATCACGCCGAGCCTCGACGAGATGGTGAATCTGGCCAAGGAAATGCAGCGCCAGGGCTTCACGCAGCCGCTCCTGATCGGCGGCGCGACGACCTCGCGCGCCCACACGGCAGTCAAGATCCAGCCGGCCTACCAGGGGCCGATCGTCTGGGTGAAGGATGCGTCGCGCTCGGTGCCGGTGGCCTCGGCGCTGCTCGACGCGACGCAGCGCAAGGCGCTGGTTGCCGAGGTCGATGCCGAATACGCGGCGATCCGCGAACGCCACGCCAGCAAGGATCGCGACCAGAAGTACCTGAGCCTCGACGGCGCGCGGGCCAACGCAAGCCCGCTGGACTGGTCGCGCTTCCGGCCGATCAAGCCGCACCTGCTGGCGCAGCAGGAGCAGCACATCAGCGCTGCCGAAGCCGGCCGTGCGCCGACAGCCCGGCACGTGAAGCTGCTGCGCGACTACCCGATTGCCGAACTGCGCAACTTCATCGACTGGCAGCCGTTCTTCATCGCCTGGGAACTGAAAGGGCGCTACCCGGATCTGCTGAACAATCCGGCGTCCGGCGAAACCGCGCGCAAGCTGTTCGCCGATGCCCACGCGATGCTCGACCGGATCATCGACGAGAAGTGGCTGACCGCCAACGGCGTGATCGGCCTGTTTCCGGCCGCCAGCATCGGCGACGACATCGAGGTCTACGCCGATGAATCGCGCACCACGGTACTGCACACGTTGCGCAACCTGCGCCAGCAGAGCGAGCACCGCGCTGGCGTGCCGAACCGTTCCTTGGGCGATTACATCGCGCCGAAGGCTTCCGGCCTGCACGACTGGATCGGCGGCTTCGCGGTGACCACCGGGCTCGGCTGCCACGAGCGCGTTGCGCAGTTCAAGAAGGACAACGACGACTACAACGCGATCCTGCTGGAGTCACTCGCCGACCGCCTGGCGGAAGCCTTTGCCGAACGCCTGCACCAGCGAGTCCGCAAGGAGTTCTGGGGCTATGTGCCGGACGAACAGCTGCCGAACGAGGCGCTGATCGACGAGAAGTACCAGGGCATCCGCCCGGCGCCCGGCTATCCGGCCTGCCCGGAGCACAGCGAGAAGGGCACCCTGTGGCAGCTGCTCGACGCCGAAGCCAACACCGGTATCCGCCTGACCGAGAGCTACGCGATGTGGCCGGCAGCGGCGGTATCCGGCTGGTACTTCGCGCATCCGGAGGCGCAGTACTTCATCGTCGGCCGCATCCAGAAGGATCAGGTCGCCGACTACGCGCGCCGCAAGGGCTGGACCCTGGCCGAAGCCGAGAAGTGGCTGGCGCCGAACCTGGCCTACGAGCCGGAGGACTGAGGACTGCTGGCCGGCGTCGACCGCCCGGGCAAGGTCCCGGGCGGTCGCGGCGTCAGTGCGTCGGCTTCACGAACTTGAGGGTCATCCGGTCCGATTCGCCGATGGCCAGGTACTTGTCTCGATCCTTGTCCTTCAGCCGCAGCACCGGCGGCAGGGTCCAGACGCCCTCGGGATAGTCCTTGCTGTCCTTCGGGTTGTTGTTGACCGGCGAGCTGCCGGCCAGCACGAAGCCGGCGGCATAGGCCAGTGCGCGGATGTAGGCCTCGGTGACGTAGCCGCTGACGATCGACTGCTCGCGGCTGGTGCCGGGCGCGGCGCGATGTTCGACCAGGCCGAGCGTGCCGCCGGGCTTGAGCATCGCGAAGAAGGCCTCGAAGGCGGCTGCCTCGTAGCCGCCCTCCATCCAGTTGTGGACATTGCGGAAGGTCAGCACCACGTCGGCCGTCCCGGGCGGCACCGACGCGGCGCGCTCCGGCGGCCGGAATTCGGCCACTTCCGTGCGATCGTAGACCGCCGGGTTCGACGCCAGCTTGGCGCGGAAGCGCTCGGCACCCCGGCGAGCGTAGTCGTCGGTCTGCGGCAGGCTCACCGGCTGGATCGCCGCGACATAGCGGCCGCGCTCCCGCAGGTACGGCGCCAGGATCTCGGTGTACCAGCCGCCACCGCCGGGCCAGATCTCGACCACCGTATCGGTCGGCTTCACGCCGAAGAAGCGCAGCGTCTCCAGCGGATGCCGCCAGACATCGCGGGCCACGAACTCCGGCGTGCGGTGCGGTGCGGCGATCACGGCTTCCAGCGTGGGGCTGGCGTCCGCAGCCATCGTGGCGACGGGTGCTGTCATGGCGATCACGGCAAGCGCTGTCCGCAGGGGTTTCAGGAGCATGGCGGTGGAACAGGAGTTGGAGGGGCGATCGAGTGTGATGACTCTCTCTTTGTTTGTCGCGCTGCACACGCTTTCTTCGCCGCAATTCCGGCACAGTGGCCGCTGTACCTGAACTGCCCGAGCGCTTTCCATGCGGAAATTGGCTTTCCACTGGCTGCCATCCCTTGCCGCGACCATGCTGCTTGCGGTCTCCCTGTATCCGACACGCAGCGCGGCGGCCGACGCTGGAGCACCTGCCAGCAAGTCGCTGTCTTTGTCGACAGCGAACTGGGCGCGCGATCCCGGTTTCCGCGAACTGAAGCTATCGCCGGACGGCAAGCATCTTGCGGCGCGCATCCATGATGTCGATGGTGCGGGCGTGGTCGTGCTGTCGCTTCCCGGGCTCAAGCCAGTCGGTGGGCTGAGACTGGAGCCTGGCAAGGGCCTCGCTGACTTCATCTGGAGCAGCGATGAATATCTGGTGGCCGAGCTTGCAACCGAGGTCGGCCCGATCGAGTCGGCGGCGGCAACTGGCGAACTGGTGTCGTTTCGCTACGACGGACGAGACCGCAAGTACATCATCGGGCAGGAGCGTACTGGCGCCAGCAATCACCGGGCAGTGTGGGCGACGCTGGTCGATCCGCTGCTGGACGATCCCAATCACGTCCTCGTGGTGACCGAGCGCTACGACAAGGCCCGCGCCGAGCTCAGCCTGCAGAGGCTCAATATCCATACGTCGCAGTTGTACGAACTGGCGATGGCACCGATATATGGCGACACCACCTTCGTGCTCGACGCGCAGCGCCAGGTACGTTATGTCCATGTGATTCCCGATGGAGCAACGTTCACTCAGCGGACCTGGAAGCGCCAGCCAGACGGGCAATGGATAGAAGCGAATACTGTGACTGGCGTCGATGCCAAGCCAATCGCGCTGAGCGTCGACGGCAAGGCGCTTTACCGAATCACCAGCCGATATCAGGGACCCTGGTGCATGGATCGTGTCGAGCTCGCGACCGATGCGGTCGAAGTGCTGGCATGTGATGCGCGCGCTGCCGTGCTCGGACCCGTCTGGTCATTCGACGGCAGCCTTGAGCCGATCGCGGCGGTGCTGGAACCCGGACGCTCCGAAACGCGGATCTTTCCGACCGGACATCCGCATCGCGAGCTGCTGAAACTGGCGACCGAGGCCTTTCCAGGCAAGCAGGTTCTGGTTCAGTCGACGTCGCAAAACGGGCGCCTCGTACTGTTGCTGGTCAGCGACGACCGCAGTCCGGGCGACTGGTACCTGTTCAATACCGTCGACAAGAAAATCGACTACCTGCTGGGTCGCCAGGAATGGCTGGACCCGGAATGGATGGGCGAGCGGCGGCCGCTGGCGCTGAAGGCGCGCGATGGCACGCCCCTGCAGGCCTATCTGACCTTGCCGCCGGGCCGCGAGGCCAAGTCGCTGCCGCTGGTGGTCTGGCCACACGGCGGCCCGTTCGGGGAGCGCGACAGCTGGACCTTTGATCGCGACCCCCAACTGCTGGCCACGCACGGCTACGCAGTGCTGCAGGTCAATTTCCGCGGTTCCGGCGGACATGGGCCAGGATTCGTCAATGCAGGAAAGCGAGCCTGGGGCACGACGATGATCGATGACCTGACCGATGCGGTGAAGGCGACCGTCGCGTCCGGCGTCGTCGATGGCGGCCGGATCTGCATCGGCGGCTGGAGCTATGGCGGCTACGCGGCGCTGATGAGCGCGGTACGCGAGCCGGATCTGTATCGCTGCGTCATCGGCGCGGCCGGCATCTACGACCTCAACAAGCATCTGAAGGACAGCGACACCGGCGATTCCTGGCAGGGGCGCCGATATCTGGCCGATGCGGTGGCGCCGGATGCCGAATCGCGCCGCGCGGCGTCGCCGATCGAACGGCTGTCGGCGCTGAAGGCGCCGGTACTGATCATTCACGGCGGCGAGGATCGCCGGGTGACGGTGGGTCAGGCCCGGCTGCTGCGCGCGGCGCTGGAAAAGAAGCAGCACCCGCACGAGGTGCTGATCATCGACCAGGAAGGCCACGGCTTCCGCAAGGAAGCCAACGTGCAGCGCTACTTCGACACCCTGCTGGCCTTTCTCGACCGGTATCTGGCGCCGACCGCCACAGCGGCGGAAACGACGGCGGCCCGCTGAGGCTTCAGCGGTCTTCGGCCGGGCATGAAAAAGCCCGCGTCACCGGGCCGGTGACGCGGGCGGGCTGCAGCCGGTCAGCGCTTAGTGGTGATGACCGCCGGCGCCGTGCACGTGGCCGTGCAGCACTTCCTCGACCGACGCCTCGCGCACCTGGGTGATCTCCACCGCGAAGTGCAGGGTTTCGCCGGCCAGCGGATGGTTGCCGTCAACAGTCACGGTGTCGCCTTCGACGGCGGTGACCACGACGCTGACCGGGCCCATGTTGCTTTCGGCCTGGAACTGCATGCCCGGTTCCAGCTTGTCGACGCCCTGGAACGCCGCCTTCGGCACCTTCTGCACGAGCTGCGGGTTGTGGGCGCCGTAGCCTTCTTCCGGGCTCACGGTGACGTTCAGCTTGTCGCCGACCGACTTGCCGGCCAGCGCCTTTTCGAGGCCCGGCACGATGTTGCCCTTGCCATGCAGGTACGGCAGCGCATCGCGACCCTCGGAGCTGTCGAGGACTTCGCCGGCATCATTGGTCAGCGTGTAGTGGAAGTAGGCGACACAGCGGTCGGCGATCTGCATGACGAGTACCGGTGGGGGAAAAATGAGCGCGAATGGTATCGGAATCATGCTGGCGGGTCGTGGCAGGCCGGCGCGCTTGAATTCACGGCAATCGGCGGCATGCTCTTCCGTGGTCGCGCATGGCGACGCATGGCAGGGACGGTGACAGGCATGAGCAACGTCAATTCGAGCGGACGCCAGGGCGGCAGCGTGCTGTCCGGCAGCATCTGGATGATCGTGATCTCGGTGCTGCTGTTCTGGCTGCCGGGCGTCGGCGGCTTCATCAGCGGCGTGGTCGGCGGCAAGATCGCGGGCGGTGTCGGTCCGGCGCTGGCAGCGTGGCTGGTGTCGTCGATCCTGTTCGGCGTGGTGTTCGCGGTGTTCGGCACGATGCTGACCGGCATGATCGTGGTCGGCTTCATCGCCGGTCTCGGCGGTCTGCTGATCGCCTTCATCGACGCCGGCGCGCGGCTGCTCGGCGCGATCATCGGCGGCGTGCTCGCCTGAGCCGGCCAGCGTTCCGCGCCTACCAGGGAATCTCGCTGCCGTCCCAGGCGTAGAAGCGGCCACTCGATTCGCGGCCCAGGCCGGCGATGACCGCCAGCAGGCGCTCGGCCGCGTATGCCGGCGTGAACAGTTTTTCGGCGGCGACATTGCCGCGGAACGGCGCCGACAGATCGGTTTCGACGGTGCCCGGATGCAGCGACACCACGATCAGCTCGCGCGCCCGGCGCGCCAATTCGATGGCGGCGGTGTGCATCAGCTGGTTCTGGGCGGCCTTGGCGGCGCGGTAGGCATACCAGCCGCCGAGGCGGTTGTCGCCGATCGAGCCGACCCGCGCCGACAGCGTTGCCAGCACCGCGCGCTCGCCGTGCGCGAGCAGGCCGTGGAAATGCTTGGCGATCAGGATCGGTCCGACCGCATTGACCGTGTAGCTCGCCAGCAGGTGGTCCGGCCGGATCTCGGCCAGCCGTCGTTCCGGGTTCAGGCCGTCGCCATGCAGCAGTCCGGCCGTGGTGATCAGCAGGTGCAGGGCCGGACGGCGTGCCCGCAGCATGGTGGCGGCGGCGGCGATGCTGGCTTCGTCGGCAAGATCGAGCGACAGCCGTTCGCAGCGATCGCCGTGGCGGGCCGCCAGCCGGTCGAGCTCGGGATGGCCGTCGACCGAGCGGCCGGCGGCGACCACATGCCGGTAGGCCGGATCGGCCAGCAGCGCCTCGACCAGCGCCAGGCCGATGCCGCGGGTGCCGCCGATGATCAGCGCGTTCCGGTTCATGGTCGGCGGCTCAGTGCGGGTTCTCGAAGAACACGTAGTTCGTCGCGTAGTCGCTGATCTCGAAGTAGACCTTCTTCTCGTCGGCGTCGCGCACCAGGTTCAGGTTTTCGTCGAGCACGCCATACCCATAGCGATAGGCGCGCGTGCCGCTGTCGTCGGTGCCGCTGGCGGTGGTCAGCTTGTCGATGCCGATGAAGCGGCGCACCAGCTTGTCGCCGGCGTAGATTTCCAGCACGCCGTTGGTCCCGGTCCAGTTCTGCAGACTGCGGCTGATCTGGTTCTGGGTTTCCTGGGTGCAGCCGACCAATGCGAACAGCAGCACGGCGCCGATGCGGCAGGGTTTCGGGATCATCATGGAGCGGCTCCGACAGTGGCAGGACAGGATGCGCAGGCGCGGATACGGCCGGTGATGACAACACGCCTCGAAGTCAAAGTCAGCCCCGGCGCGTCGCGCAATGCCATCCAGGGCTGGCTCGGCGACGCCTTGAAACTGTCGGTGACGGCTGCGCCGGAACGCGGCAAGGCCAACGCCGCCGTGGCCGCGCTGCTGGCCGCTGCGCTGGGCGTGCCGGCATCGGCGGTCACCGTCGTCGCCGGGCACGGCGCAACGCGCAAGCGGGTCGAGATCGCCGGCCTGTCGGCGGAGGTCGTGCGGGCGCGGCTGGCCGGCTGACAACTGCCCGGCAGGGCGTTCGTTTTGTGAGCCGTGGCACGCATTTGCCGTCGGGGTTATCCTTTCGCGCCTTCGTCCCCAACGGTTTTCAGATGTCTGCCCGCGTTGCCAGCGTTCGCCGCGATACCCGCGAAACCCAGATCGGCGTCGAGATCAATCTCGACGGCACCGGCCAGATCAAGTTCGATACCGGCATCCACTTCCTCGAGCACATGCTCGAACAGGTGGCGCGCCACGGCCTCGTCGATCTGACGGTGGAAGCCAAGGGCGATGTCCACATCGACCATCACCACACCGTCGAGGACATCGGCATCTGCCTCGGTCAGGCCTTCGACAAGGCGATCGGCGACAAGCGCGGCATCGTTCGCTACGGCCATTCCTACGTGCCGCTTGACGAGGCGCTGTCGCGGGTGGTGCTCGACTGCTCCGGCCGCCCGGGTCTCGAATGGTTCGTGGAATTCCCGCGCGCGCGGATCGGCGAGTTCGATGTCGACCTGTTCCGCGAGTTCTTCCAGGGCTTCGTCAATCACGCCAAGGTGACCTTGCACGTCGACTGCCTGCGCGCGCGCAATGCCCACCACGTGGCCGAAACAGTGTTCAAGGCCTTCGGCCGGGCACTGCGGATGGCGGTGGAATTCGATCCGCGCGCCAACGGCGCGATGCCGTCGACCAAGGGCGTGCTGTAAGCCGCCACCGTCGACCCGCTTCTCCTTCCCCTTCGATATTCCCGGTTACGGCTCGATTCGCGCAGAGATGGAAAAGATCGGCGTCATCGACTACGGCATGGGCAACCTGCACTCGCTCGGCAAGGCGCTGGAGCGGGTGGCCGGCAACCAGCGCATCGTCATCAGCTACGACCCCGAAGAACTGATCGCCTGCGATCGTCTGGTGCTGCCGGGTGTCGGCGGCGTCAAGGCGGCGATGAACGAGCTGCGGCGGCTGGAACTGAACGAGATGGTCATCGAGGCGGCGCGCAAGCGACCGCTGCTCGGCATCTGCCTGGGCATGCAGGTGCTGCTGGAACGCAGCGAGGAGAACGGCGGTGTCGCCGCGCTCGGCCTGATCCCGGGCGAGGTGATCCGCTTCGTCGATCCGCCGCTGGACGCGGTGGAGCGCCTGAAAGTGCCGCACATGGGCTGGAACCGCGTGCACCAGAGCCGCCCGCATGCAGTCTGGGCCGGCGTGCCGGACGACAGCTGGTTCTATTTCGTGCACAGCTACCATGCCGCGCCGGTGAATCCCGAGCATGTGCTGGGCGAGTCCGACTACACGCACCGGTTCGCTGCGGCGGTTGCGCGCGACAACATCGTCGGCTTCCAGTTTCACCCCGAGAAGAGCCAGGCCGTCGGCTTGCGCCTGCTGGCGAACTTCGCGGCCTGGGATGGCGATGGCCGATAAACGTCTTGCGCCGGGCGTTCTTGCCTCGCCTGCGCCTTTGCGGCACAGTTTTGGTCCCCTTGTGAAGCCCGGCGTCGCTCGGTCGTCGTCGTCCCTCGTCATTCATTGAAACTGCGCGTTCCCGCGCCCGCACGACCGCTCCCATGCTGCTGATCCCCGCGATTGACCTGAAGAATGGCCAGTGCGTCCGCCTGCGCCAGGGCCGGATGGACGACGTCACGGTGTTTTCCAACGATCCGGCCGAAGTCGCCCAGCGCTGGGTCGACGAAGGTGCCAGCCGCATCCACGTCGTCGATCTCGACGGCGCGCTGAAAGGCTCGCCGGTCAACCTGAAGGTGATCGAACGGATCGCCAAGGTCTGCGGATCGGTGCCGGTGCAGGCCGGTGGCGGCGTGCGCGACGAAGACACCGTGCAGGCCTACCTGAACGCCGGTGTCAGCTACATCATCATCGGCACCAAGGCGGTCAACGCGCCGCATTTCCTGCGCGATCTCTGCCTGGAGTACCCGCGCCACATCATCGTCGGCATCGACGCCAAGGACGGTCGCGTCGCCGTCGACGGCTGGTCGAAGCTGTCGGCGCACGGCGTCGTCGAGATGGCCAAGCAGTGCGAGCACGACGGCGTCGAGGCGATCGTCTACACCGACATCGGCCGCGACGGCATGATGAATGGCTTCAACGTCGAGGCCACCCGCAACCTCGCCCGCTCGGTCAAGACCGACATCATCGCCTCCGGCGGCGTGTCGACGATCGAGGATCTGCACCTGCTGAAGTCGATCGAGGAAGACGGCGTCATCGGTGCCGTCATCGGCCGTGCCCTGTACGAGGGCGGCCTGCAGTTCAAGGATTGCCTCAAGGCCGTCCAGTAAGTCTTTCGCCCCCGGCGGTTTCCCATGCTTGCCAAGCGCGTCATCCCCTGCCTCGATATCAACGCCGGCCGCGTGGTCAAGGGCGTGAAGTTCGAGGACCTCCGCGACGCCGGCGATCCGGTCGAGGTCGCCCGCCGCTACGACGCCCAGGGCGCCGACGAGCTCGTGTTTCTCGACATCACCGCGTCCAGCGATGACCGGCCGACCCTGTTCAAGACCGTCGAAGCCGTGGCCTCGGCGATCTTCATCCCGTTGACGGTCGGCGGCGGCGTGCGCACCTGTGCCGACGTCCGCGCGCTGCTGTCGGCGGGCGCCGACAAGGTGTCGATCAACACCTCGGCCGTGCAGCGGCCGGATTTCGTAACCGAAGCCAGCGACCGCTACGGCGTGCAGTGCATCGTCGTCGCCATCGATGCCAAGCGGGTGTCGAAGAAGAACCAGCCGCCGCGCTGGGAGATCTTCACCCACGGCGGCCGCAAGGCCACCGGTCTCGACGCCATCGAATGGGCGGCGCTGATGGTCCAGAAAGGGGCCGGCGAACTGCTGGTGACCAGCATGGACCGCGACGGCACCAAGGCTGGCTACGACAACGAACTGCTGCGCGAGATCAGCAACGCGGTCAGCGTCCCGGTGATCGCCAGCGGCGGCGTCGGCACGCTCGAACATCTGGAGCAGGGCCTGAGCCAGGGCGGCGCCGATGCCGTGCTCGCCGCCAGCATCTTCCACAGCGGCCAGCACAGCGTCGGCGAAGCCAAGCAGTACCTGTCACGGCACGGCGTGCCGGTGCGGATGCCGGCGCCGCTGGCGTTCACGGTCTGACATGGCCACCGACCTCGGCGAGGTGCTCGACGCGTTGTACGCGACGCTGATCGCCCGGCGTGGCGCTGACCCGTCGACCAGCTACGTCGCCAGCCTGTACGCGAAGGGCGCCGACACCATCCTCAAGAAGATCGGCGAGGAAGCGGCGGAAACCATCATCGCCGGCAAGGACTGCGCTGCCGGCGGGGCACTTGAGCGCGCAAGACTGGTCAGTGAAGTGGCGGATTTGAGCTTTCACGTCATGGTCTTGATGGCCGCGTATGATGTTCCGCTGTCGTCGCTGAGCGAAGAACTCGCACGGCGCACCGGGCGTTCCGGCCTGGTTGAAAAGGCATCTCGCAGCGCCAACTAAGCGGTATCGCGATCGACTTGAGGAGATTTCCATGGGCAGTTTCAGCATTTGGCACTGGCTGGTGGTACTGGGCATCGTCGTACTCGTGTTCGGCACCAAGAAGCTGCGCGGCGCCGGCGGCGACCTCGGCGCGGCGGTCAAGAACTTCAAGTCGGCGATGAAGGACGGTGAGGCCGAGGCCAACAAGAACACCGAGGCGCTGCGCGCCGAGATCGTCGATCCGGGCAAGTCGCCGGCCGGCGACAAGCAGAACGAAAAGGCCTGACGCCCGACCCTGCACTGACGCGCCAGGCGCGGCGAACCCATGCTCGACATCAGCTTTTCCGAGTTGCTGGTGTGTTTTCTCGTGGCCCTGGTGGTGCTCGGGCCTGAAAAGCTGCCGCGCGTCGCCCGTGGCATCGGCCGCTGGACCGGCCAGGCCAAGGCCTACATGCGCAACCTCAGCGCCGAACTCGATCGCGAATCGCACGCCTCCGACCTGCGCAAGCAGATGCAGGATGCGCGGCGCATCTTCCACGAGGAATCAAGCTCGCTGAAGCGCGAGTTCGACGGCACCGCCGACTACGGCCGCGCGATGCTGAACGAGCCGCCGCCGGCCGCCGACACTCCAGCGCCGCCGGCCGCCGACACCGCCCCCGCTCCGGCACCGCCGCCGGCGATCGACCACACGCCGCACGCTGCGCCGTCGATCGATGCCCCGTCGTGGAAGCCTGCCGCCAAGTCCGATCCGAATGGCTGACCAGCCCGAGCTGCAGGGCAGCGAGCAACCGCTGCTCGACCACCTGATCGAGCTGCGCACGCGGGTCGTGCGGGCGCTGGTCGGCATCATGGTGGTGCTGATCCCGCTGCTGTTCTTCGCCGGCGATCTCTATACCTTTCTCGCCACACCGCTGATGAGGCTGCTGCCGGCCGGCAGCAACATGATCGCCACGGAAGTGGCCGCGCCGTTTCTGACGCCGTTCAAGCTCGCCGCGATCGTTGCCTTCGCGGTCGCGCTGCCGTGGGTGCTGTACCAGATCTGGGCGTTCGTCGCGCCTGGCCTGTATCGCAACGAACGGCGGCTGGTGCTGCCGATCCTCGCCAGCGGCACCGCGCTGTTCTACGCCGGTGTTGCTTTCGCCTACTTCCTGGTGCTGCCCACCGTCTTCAAGTTCTTCATCGGCTCGACGCCGGCCGGCGTCGCGGTGATGACCGACGTCTCCAAGTACCTCGACTTCGTGCTGAAGCTGTTCATGGCCTTCGGCTTCGCGTTCGAGATGCCGGTGGCGATCGTGCTGATGGTGCTGACCGGCTTCGTCACGCCGGCGCAGCTGGCGGCGCGGCGCGACTACGTGCTAGTCGGCGTGTTCGTCGCCGCTGCTGTCCTGACGCCGCCGGACGTGCTGTCGCAGCTGATGCTCGCCGTCCCGGCCTACCTGCTGTACGAGGTCGGCATCCTCGCCTCGCGCTGGGTGGTCCGCGACCAGCCGGCTGCCGAAACCGGCGACGAGACGTCCTGAAGATCGGCTTCGGCGCGTATCTGACGCCGATCGGATTGCATCTGCTCACAACTTGTTTACACAGCCGCGCGACCGGGAAATTCCCCTGGCAGCGCGCCGGCCGTGTGCGCGAGCGGGCCGGGATTGCTAGATTGGCCAGATCGCATCTGCCGGAGAGCCGCAACCATGCACGTCCTGCTTGTTGAAGATCATCCCGATCTTGCCGCCAACCTTGGCGATTTCCTTGGCAGCCACGGCCACAGCGTCGACTTCGCGGCCGATGGTCCGAGCGGCCTGCGGCTGGCGCAGTCGCAGCGTTTCGACGCCATCGTCCTCGATCGCCTGCTGCCCGGGCTCGACGGCGCCAGCGTCTGCCGCCGCCTGCGTTCCGCCGGCGGTCAGCAGGTGCCGCTGCTGATGCTGACCGCGCTCGATACCGTCAACGACCGGGTCGAAGGCCTGCGCGCCGGCGCCGACGACTACCTGGTCAAGCCATTCGCGATGGTCGAGCTGCTGGCGCGGCTGGAGGCGCTGCACCGCCGCGCGACGACCGTTTCCGGCGATCGCCTGCTGACTGTCGCCGACCTCGAGTTCGATCTCGACACGCTGATCGCGCGGCGCGGCGGCGAAGCGATCAGCCTGACACCGGCGCTGCGCAAGCTGCTGGAGCTGCTGATGCGCGAGACCCACCGCGTGGTGGCCCGCGAGGAACTGGAGCGCCGGCTGTGGGGCGACACCGCGCCGGAAGGCGATGTGCTGCGCGCCCACATGTACGCACTGCGCGTGGCCATCGACAAGCCGTGGCCGCGCAAGCTGCTGCACACCATCCACGGCAGCGGCTACCGGCTCGCCGATCTTGGCGACGGCTAGCGACATCGGGCTGGCCGGCGGCGACGGCGGCCGACGCCGGCCGCTGCTGCAGGCGGTGCGGATCGCCGGCCTGCGCAACCGGCTGGCGCTGGCGCTGCTCGGCCTGACCATCGTCGCGGCGACCATCCAGGGCCTGTGCTTCTGGGCGCTGGAGTACTGGATCGAGCGCGACAGCCTGATCACGCTGCTGAGCCGCGAGCTCGACTACATGATCGAGACCAACGCCGCGCCGAGCGTTGAACCGCCGGGTGTCGGCAGCTTGCGCCAGCGCTACTACCGCACCGATCAGCCGACGCCGCTGAGTCCGGCGATCGCCGCGCTGGAGCCCGGCTGGCATGGCGACGTGATGATCGCCGGCCTGCATCATCTGGTGCTGGTCCGGGAACTCGAAGGCCAGAGCGGCCGCGCCTACCTGGCCTACGACAGCCGCCGGCTGCAGGTGCGCGGCAAGCGCCAGATCGTGTCGTTCCTGTTCGGCCTGGCGGTGGTGATGGTGATCGCGCTGTGGGGCGCACGGCGGCTGGCGCAGCAGGCGCTGCAGCCGCTGGCCGGACTGGTCGGCCAGATCCGCGTGCTGGACCCCGAACAGCGCGCCCCCCGGCTGGTCGCCGCCGACGACCCCGATCTCGCCGTGATCACCGAGGCGCTGAACACCTACATGGCCCGCTTCGACGCCGTGGTGGAGCGCGAGCGGGTGTTCTCGTCGGCGGCCAGCCACGAGCTGCGCACGCCGCTGACGGTGATCCGCGGCGCCGTCGAACTGCTGGTGGCCGGCGTGCCCGACCCCAGCCGGCCGCTGGCCCGGATCAGCCGCGCGGTGGCGCAGGCGCAGGCCGATCTCGATGCGCTGCTGGCGCTGTCACGGCTGCGCGAGCCGCCGACCAGCCGGGTGCTCGATCTCGACACGCTGCTGCCGGAATGGGCCGAGCTGGACGACACCACCACCACGCGGCTGGTCTGGCGGCTGTCGCCGACCCGGCTGATCGCCTCGCCGGGCAGCGTGCACGTGATCTTCTCCAACCTGCTGCGCAACGCCGCCCGGGCCGCAGGCCCGGACGGTGAGGTGACGATCGAGCTGGAGCATCACCGGCTGCGGGTCATCGACAACGGGCCCGGGGTGCCAGACCACGAACTGCCGCTGGTGTTCGAGCCGCATTTCCGGGGCCGCGACGGCGGCACCGGCATCGGCCTGTACGTGGCCCGCACGCTGGCGCGCCGGCACGGCTGGGAGCTGAAACTCGGCAATCGCCCGGAAGGCGGCGCGGTGGCCGAGTTGCAACTCTAGGGCCTGTCATCAATTGCTTTGCTCGTTGCGGCGGAGGTCGTTTTTGCCCAGTGCAACGAACGAGGAGCGGC